>NZ_JAKUEU010000073.1:0-25834 GCF_022663075.1 Bacillus cereus group sp. BfR-BA-01441 | reverse complement strand
TGTTGCATATGGGTTTTCGTCATATTGTTGCTCTTGCTGTTGTAACTCTTGTTCTTCGTATTGTTCTGTGTATCTCTGTTCTTGTTGTTGAGGATACAATGGTTGCCTTGGATAAGGCGGTTGATTATTATAGAACATGTTTATTCCTCCTTCATGATGATGCCTACCACCTAGTGTATGGGCGGACAAGAAAATATGTGATGAAAAAATGCGGGCGTGTTACAATAAGTAACTGGGTGAAGATAAAATGACAAAACAAGAAAAAATTCAAAAAACAATTACTTTTGTAAAACATATTTTAGAAAAAGATGCGAGTGGGCATGATTGGTATCATATTGAACGTGTACATAAAATGGCGATTTCTTTATCTGAGCAAGAAGGTGGAAATCGTTTTATAATTGAAATGGCAGCATTACTTCACGATGTGGCAGATGAAAAGCTAAATGAAAGTGAAGAAGCAGGAATGAAAAAAGTTTCTGATTGGTTAGAAGAGCTACGTGTTGAAGAAGAGGAAAGTAAACATATTCTTCATATCATCGCCAATATGTCTTATAAAGGTGGCCATGGCGGCACAGTAGAGTCACTTGAAGGGAAAATTGTTCAAGATGCGGATCGTTTAGATGCTCTTGGTGCAATAGGAATTGCTCGTACATTTGCATATGGCGGGGCGAAAGGGAGATTAATGTATGACCCAACTATTCCACCGCGTGAAGAAATGACGAAAGAAGAGTATAGAAAAAATAATGATCCATCTTTAAATCATTTTTATGAAAAACTTTTGAAATTAAAAGATTTAATGAATACGAATGCAGCAAAACAAGAGGCTGAAATTCGTCATCTTTATATGGAACAGTTTATTGAACAATTTATGAAAGAGTGGAATGCACAAATATGAAAATGTTAACTGTGGAGAACTTATCAAAATCATATGGAGAAAAGCCGTTATTTGATGGATTATCATGTAGTATTACAGAAGGACAACGTGTCGGAATTATTGGTGTAAACGGAACAGGTAAATCGACATTATTAAAAATTATTGCGGGATTAGAAACTCCTGATACAGGTGATATGACGCATTCACGAGGGTATACAATTAGTTATTTATCACAGCAACCAGAGTTTGATGAAAAACTGACAGTATTAGAGCAAGTGTTCCATGGCGATACACCTTTAATTCGTCTTCTTCGTGATTATGAAAAAGCACTATTAAATATTGAAAAAGATCCAAGTAATGAAAAAGTACAGGAACAATTATTTGCAGTGCAGCAACGTATGGATGCAATGAGTGCATGGGAAGCAAATGCAAATGCGAAATCTCTTTTAACGAAATTAGGAATTACGGACTTCACTGCAATTGTTGGGAATTTATCTGGTGGACAGAAAAAACGTATCGCAATGGCACAATGTTTTATTGAAACACCAGATTTATTAATTTTAGACGAGCCTACGAACCATCTTGACCACGAGACAGTTGAATGGTTAGAAGAATATTTAGCGAGATATACAGGTTCGGTATTACTTGTAACCCATGATCGTTATTTCTTAGATCGTGTGACGAATCGTATTTTTGAATTAGATAATGGTAAACTATATAGCTACGAAGGAAACTATAGTACATTTTTAGAAGCGAAAGCACTTCGTGAAGAGCAAGAATTGGCACAAGAATCGAAACGCCAAAATTTATATCGTCGTGAACTTGCTTGGATTCGTCGTGGTGCAAAAGCCCGTTCTACGAAACAAAAGGCGCGTATTCAGCGTTTTGATGAGCTAAAGGCACAAGAAGGACCAGCTGCAAAACAGTCAGTTGATATTGCACTAAGCGGAAGTCGTCTAGGAAAGAAAGTACTTGAGTTAAAAGATGTAACGAAAAAATTTGGCGATAAGACGGTATTACATAATTTTAATCATATTGTGAAACCGGGTGATCGTATCGGAATTATTGGGGCGAATGGAAGTGGAAAATCTTCCCTATTAAATATGCTTGCAGGTAAGTTATCTCCTGATAGTGGTGAAGTGGAAGTAGGACAAACTGTAAAAGTTGCTTATTATACGCAAGAAAATGAAGAGATGAATTTAAATCAGCGTATGATTGAATACATTAAAGAGATTGCAGAAGTTATTCATACGACAGATGGAAAAGTAATTGGTGCATCTCAAATGTTAGAACGTTTCTTATTCCCGACGCATTCACATGGTACACCACTTGGTAAACTATCTGGTGGTGAAAGAAGACGTTTATATTTATTACGTATTTTAATGGGAGAACCAAACGTACTTTTACTTGATGAACCTACGAACGATCTAGATACACAAACATTAACAGTACTAGAAGATTATTTAGAAGATTTCCCAGGTGTCGTTTTAACTGTATCGCATGACCGTTACTTCTTAGATAAAGTAGTAGATGAACTGTTCATCTTTACTGGCGGAGGCGAAGTGCGTGAGTTTCTAGGTAGTTATACAGATTATTTAGAAATGGAAAAGACGAGAGAACTTATGGAGAAAGCGGAAGTTCAAAAAGAGAAAAAAGTTGTAGAAGAAGCTCCAAAACAACAACGTAAACGTAAACTTTCATACAATGAACAGCGTGAATGGGAAACGATTGAAGATACAATTGCCGAACTTGAAGAGAAAATTGAGTCAATTGGAGAAGAACTTGCGAAAGTTGGATCTGACTTCACAAAGGCACAAGAATTATCTGAAGCACAGCAGAAAACAGAAGAAGAGCTAGAAAAAAAGATGGAAAGATGGAGTGAACTATCAGACATCGTTGAAGGATTAAAATAAAAACAAGCTGCATATATTGAAAAGTAAAGAGAAAAACTTTACACTATTGGTAGAACCTATTTTAGGAGGGAAAAAATGAGAACATCTAATCCAATGTTGAAAAAAGAGGCATTCCGTAAAGAGGGAGCAAGTGCTTCTGCGATGACGATTGGCGGAACAGTAGGCAAAACGTTCATTATGCTTATCTTGCTACTTGCAACGTCTGTCTATTCATACATACAGATGATGCAGGGGACGATGAAGATGCCAGTATTAATTGGTGCTTTAATCGTTGCGGCAATCATCGCATTTGCGTCTATGTTCTTCCCGCGTATTTCACCTTTTGGTGCACCAATCTATGCAGCGGTAGAAGGGGTTGTGTTAGGAAGTATTTCAGCAGTTTATACAATGAAATTTGGCGATTCTATCGTTTTAAATGCTGTATTACTAACAATCTCAATTCTATTTGCAATGTTAGTGTTATATGCAACACGCGTAGTAAAAGTAACGGATAAATTCCGTACAGGCGTGATGGCAGCAACACTTGGAATTATGGTTATGTATTTAGTCGTATTTCTACTAAATATGTTTGGTGTAACTGTTCCATACATTCACCAAGGTGGTACAATCGGTATTATTATTAGTGCAGTTGTTATTGTAGTTGCTGCATTAAACTTATTACTAGATTTCGATTTAATCGAAAATGGTGTACGTAGTCAAGCTCCGAAATATATGGAGTGGTATACTGCGATGGGACTAATGCTTACATTAGTTTGGTTATACTTAGAAATTCTTCGTTTCGTTTCTTACTTTACGAAAAATGACTAATAAAAAAAACCTGCATGAAAAATGCAGGTTTTTTTTATTTTCAAAGATATATTGAACGTATGGTATAATATGGATGTTATCAACTTGAATGGAAGGAGATGGAATATGATGAAAGAGAAGAAGGGGATTATGAAAAAACTATTTTCTAAAAGTTTTTTCATAGAACTAGATGAAGCTTTAACGTATCCATCATCTGAAGTTATTACTTCAGCGATTGAAGGATATGCAACTGAATGCAATGAAAGACTAAAATTTGAGAGTAAAGTTAAACCGATTACTTTTTACTTAGAAAATGTAATGTACCGTGCTGAAATAAAGATGGCTCGCGGAGGATATTACATATCTTGTACTGAAGTGTAATAAATTTTGAAACCATACATGTTTGAACTATGTATGGTTTCTTTTTTTGTTTTGTAAGGTCTAAAATAATACTTTTTACTTACGGATATATCATTTTGTGCTTTTTACTATTCAAATACTTCTCCTTACAATGAAGAAAAATATGTGAGGTGGTATAACTTATGATGAATCGAGTTGTATTAATCGGTAGATTGACAAAGGAGCCAGAATTATACTACACAAAACAAGGCGTTGCTTATGCAAGAATATGTATTGCGGTGAATAGAGGATTTCGAAATAGTTTAGGTGAACAACAAGTCGATTTTATTAATTGTGTCGTTTGGCGCAAATCGGCTGAGAATGTAACTGAATATTGTAAGAAGGGGTCGCTCGTTGGGATTACAGGGCGTATTCAGACTAGTAATTACGATGATGAACAAGGCAAGAGAATATATAGAACTGAAGTTGTGATTGAGAGTATTACCTTTTTGGAGAGAAGGCGGGAGGGGGCATCGTAATAAAAGGTAATTTGAAGTAATAGCTTCGGAAAAAAATTGTGGAAAGTATTTTAATAAACTTAAAGAGGGGATACCCCAGCTTTTTTGAAAAAACAAGTAAAGAGTATACAAAGTTTTATAACGTTTTTTGGCTAATCCAGTAACAAACGAGAACCGTAAAACCCATCACAGGATAGGAATGTATAAAAAGATGAATCGAGTGATAGAAAATAAAAAAAGGATTCCTTCTGAGAGTAAGGAATCCTCCTTTTTGTTGCTACCGATAACGAAAATTATGTAAATAAGCTATCCATATGGATAGCTTAATATATTTTTTTGCTTAGCGTGTGTTTTTTTTTTTAATACTGGTGGTACCTCAAGAAATGGATAAAAAATAAAAATCATCGGAAACGAAAGCTTTTAAAATCCCGTTCCTAATTTAAAATGTAAAAAGAATGAAATAGTATGGTAGCGGGAAGAAAGTAGTAAAATTAAGCATCCGAGTAGGAGTATAGAGTGATAACATGTTACAATACAGCTAAGAACATGCAATAAAGGAGAGTTTTTTACGTGAAGATTAAAGCAATTGAACCGACGCCAAGTCCAAATACAATGAAAGTTATTTTGAATGAAGTATTACCATCAGGAGCGCGTAATAATTATACAAATGAAAATAAAGAACAAGCACCAATGCAAGTGCAAGAAATTTTGAAAATTGAAGGCATTAAAGGTGTATATCATGTAGCCGACTTTTTAGCAGTGGAGCGAAATGCGAAGTATGACTGGAAAGTTTTATTACAACAAGTTCGTGCTGTTTTCGGCGAAGAAGTATTGGAAGAAAGTGAAGAACAACAACTTGCTCATTTTGGAGAAGTGAAAGTGTTTGTTCAAATGTTCTTTACAATTCCAATGCAAGTAAAGTTAACAGATGGAACGACGGAAGAACGTGTTGGCTTACCAGATCGTTTCAAAGAATCAATTATGAAAGTACAAATGTCTGCACCAAACGTTGTAAAAGAGCGTAAATGGGTAGAACAAAGTACACGTTACGGTAATTTTGAAGAAATTGGGAAAGAAGTAGTGGAAGAGATTGTTGCTGCTTATTCAGAAGAACGTGTAAATGAAACGGTTAAAGAATTATTAAATCAAGCAGGTGCTGTTGAAGTAACGATTCAAAAGCGTGAGCCATATAAAGTAACAGAAGAGATGATGAAAGATTCTGACTGGAAAAACCGTTTTGCAGCATTAGAACAAATGGATCCTACTGAAGAAGATATTCCAGTGTTGAAGATGGCGTTAGATGATGAAAAAGTTTCAATACGCCGCTTAGCAACAGCGTATTTAGGTATGGTAAAAGGTGATGAAGTATTACCGTTATTATATAAAGCGTTGTTAGATCGCTCTGTAAGTGTTCGCCGTACTGCAGGAGATTGTTTATCAGATGTAGGTGATCCGGCAGCGATGTTCGTTATGATTAAATCTCTGAAAGATCCAAGTAAATTAGTACGCTGGCGTGCAGCGATGTTCTTATTTGAACTTGGAGATGAAAGTGCGATTCCAGCATTAAAAGCAGCGCAAGATGATCCAGAGTTTGAAGTAGCCATGCAAGCACGTCTAGCATTAGAGCGTATTGAAGGCGGAGAAGAAGCAAAAGGTTCTGTATGGAAACAAATGACGGAGTCTCGTAAAGGGGAATAATGTATGATTGTTTTCTATGATAGTTGGTGTCCGATGTGTACGGCCGTTGCAGAACGTACGAAAAAATTAGATAAAAAGGGTAAGATGAAATTTGTTTCATTTCGAAATGAAGATGTAGTTGAGAAGTATGAACTTTCTCAAGAACTACAAAGTAAGATGGAACAAAGATTGTATATTTTAAAAAATAATAAGTGGTATGACGGTATTCAGAGCATACATGTATTAGCAAAGGCCGTTCCATCTTATTGGTTTGCAGTTCCTTTTATAAAGCTATCTATCGTACTTGGTTTTGGAAGTAAAGTATACGATTATATCGCTAATAATAGAAAACTTGTTCCAGTGGGGCATTGCCGCGGTGGGGTTTGTGAAATCCCTACAAAAAAATGAAATCATCGTTATCTTTCTTTTGCACCTATTAATAGAGCGTGATATGATGAATTTGGAATGAAAGTTGAAGGAGAGATTACAAGATGTCAAATGCTTATGAAGAATACATGCGCCAAATGGTAATCCCAATGCGCCAAGAGTTAGTGCGTTCTGGGTTTGAAGAGTTAACTACAGAAGAAGCTGTAACAGAATTTATGGAAAATACATCAGGTACAACTTTAGTAGTTGTAAACTCTGTTTGTGGTTGTGCAGCTGGTTTAGCACGTCCATCAGCAGGTCAAGCGGTTGTTCGTGCTGAAAAACAACCTGATCATCTTGTAACTGTATTCGCAGGTCAAGATAAAGATGCTACTGCAAAAATGCGTGAATACTTCGGAGAAATTCCTCCATCTTCACCATCTATGGCATTATTAAAAGGAAAAGAAGTTGTTCACTTCATTCACCGTCATGAAATTGAAGGTGCAACTATGGACGAAATTATTACGAACTTAGAACAAGCTTTCGAAAAGAATTGCTAAAGAAGGGGGAGAGTAAATCTCCCTCTTTTCTTTATATAGAGGTGAAACAATGATCGTAACAACAGCAGGAAGAACGAACAAAGAAATGACAGATTATGCAAACGAGGTAGCAGCAGAATTAAATGCTTCTTTCGTTAAACGTAATGACATACCAGTACATAAGCTACATGAGCAGTATGAACAAGATGTGCTTGTCGTAGGGAAGAACCGATTAGCTATTTATCCAAAAGGTACGGAAGAATCGTTTTTCTTTCATCCGAACTCAGCGATGTTTCGTGTGAAAAGGTTAATGCGTGGAGAACACGATCCGTTTGTACAAGCCATGCAATTAGAGAGAGGAATGACAGTGTTAGATTGTACGCTCGGGATGGCATCAGATAGTATTGTAGCTAGTTATGTTGTTGGGGAAAGCGGAAAAGTAACAGGACTTGAAGGCAATGAGTATATGGCTTATATTATGGAAAATGGTTTGAAAACATGGTCTTCATCCGTTTCTGAAATTGATGAAGCAATGCAAAGAATCCAAGTAAAGCAAACGGAGCATTTTTCATTTTTAGCGCAATGTGAAGACAATAGTTACGATGTCGTTTACCTTGATCCGATGTTTGAAGAAACTGTCATAGAATCCGATGGAATTAAAGGATTAAAACACTTCGCTTTGTATCATGATATTACTGACGAAACAATTGCGGAGGCAAAACGAGTGGCGAGAAAACGTGTCGTTTTAAAAGATCATTTTCGTAGTTCTAGATTTGAAAAACACAATTTTTATGTATACAAAAGAAAAAGTGCTAAGTTTCACTTTGGTGTAATTGACCCTTGCTAATTGTTTGAAAAGATGTATAATAAGCAATAATTAATTAAATATACTGTCTGTGATGAAGAGAGTAGTCTTTTTTAGAAGGAAAGCGAGCTAGGGATGGTGTGAGCCTAGTACGGAAGAAAAAGATGAAGCGCACTTCGGAGATGCTTCTTGAACGAATAGTAGAGAAAGCCGAGGCCCCCTGTCCTCGTTATAAACGGGAAAGTGGTTCGTAACGAACAACAAGGGTGGTACCACGGGTTAAAACTCGTCTCTTTTTTAGAGACGAGTTTTTTGTGTTTTAAAAAATAAGGAGGTTGTATCATGGATTATAAAATGCAGTTTGCGGAAAGTTTATCCAATATTTTCACGAATGAATTAACGCAAAAACAAATTTTAGATTTAATTGAAACACCGAAACAAGATGAATTTGGAGATGCAGCGTTCCCATGCTTTTCATTAGCGAAGCAATATAAAAAAGCACCAGCTCTTATCGCAAAGGAAGTTGCTGAGAAATTCAATGATCCGTTTTTTACGAAAGTAGAAGCCGTTGGTCCTTATGTAAATGTATTTTTCAATCGTGAAACTGTAAGTGATGCAGTATTAAAAACAGTTTTAGCGGAGAAAGAAGAGTTCGGTCAAAACCACTTTGGCTGTGAAAAAACAGTAGTAATTGATTATTCCTCTCCTAATATCGCGAAACCTTTTTCGATGGGGCATTTACGTTCTACAATGATAGGAAATTCGCTGAAACATATCGCTGAAAAATGTGGCTATGAAGTTGTAGGGATTAATTATATAGGAGATTGGGGAACACAGTTTGGAAAGTTAATTACGGCTTATAAAAAATGGGGAAATGAAGCAGTAGTTAAAGAAGATCCAATACGTGAGCTATTTAAGTTATATGTCCAATTCCATGAAGAGGTAAAAGACGACGAAGAACTAGAAGAAGAAGGACGTGCTTGGTTTAAGAAACTAGAAGAAGGTGATGAAGAAGCGGTAGAACTTTGGAATTGGTTCCGTCATGAGTCCCTTAAAGAATTTTCTCGCATTTATGAACTTCTCGGCGTAGAATTTACTAATTTTCAGGGAGAAGCATTTTATAATAATTTAATGGAAGATTTTATTGGGATTTTAGAAGAACATGAGTTGCTTGAAGAATCAGAAGGTGCATTAGTCGTTAATTTAGAAGAAGAAGGAATGCCGCCTTGCTTAATTAGAAAATCAGATGGTGCGACGATTTATGCAACGCGTGACTTAACGGCAGCTTTATATCGTCAAAACACTTATGGGTTTGATAAAGCGCTATATGTTGTTGGTCCAGAACAAAGTTTACATTTCAATCAATTTTTCACCGTATTAAAAAAACTTGGCTATACTTGGGTTGATGGTATGGAACACGTACCGTTTGGCTTCATTTTAAAAGATGGTAAGAAAATGTCGACACGTAAAGGAAGAGTTATTTTACTTGAAGAAGTACTCGAAGAAGCAATCGAACTTGCAAAACAAAATATTGAAGAGAAAAATCCAAACTTAAAACAAAAAGAAGTAGTAGCAAAGCAAGTCGGTGTTGGTGCAGTCATCTTCCACGATTTAAAAAATGAGCGTATGCACAATATTGAATTCTCATTAGAAAACATGCTGAAATTTGAAGGAGAAACAGGCCCGTACGTACAGTACACACATGCACGTGCTTGTTCTATTTTAAGAAAAGAAAGTGTAGAATTTGAAACATGTACATTTGCTTTAAAAGACGATCATAGCTGGAGTGTCGTAAAATTACTAAATAAATTCCCGCAAATAATTGGAGCAGCTTTCAATAAAAATGAGCCATCGATTATTTCAAAATATATATTAGATGTAGCACAATCATTCAATAAATATTACGGTAATGTTCGTATATTAGAAGAGAGCAAAGAAAAAGATAGCAGACTCGCATTGGTTTATGCTGTGACGGTTGTATTAAAAGAAGGATTACGTTTACTTGGGGTGGAGGCACCTGAGGAGATGTAACATAGTAGTAAACTGACAAACTGGGTCTAGTATAAACCTGGTTTGTTTTTTTATTGGATATATATTTTTTTTGCAAAATTAATTAAAATCTTTTTAGAGAGGGGGAGTCATATTGATTCGAACTTTTATTTTACAAATTCCTTGTCATAGAAGATTAGATAGGAGTTTTTTTAAACTACAAAAGTACATACCTTTATGTGCGCGTTGTACAGGCATGCTTATTGGTATTTTAATGTTTCCAATTTATTTTTATATGACACCTTCATTTCTTTTGGCAATCATACTATCATTTTTCGCTCAAATTCCGTTACTTATCGATGGGTTCACTCAAAAGTGGAAATGGAGAAGTAGCTCAAATTTGCTAAGAATAACTACTGGTGTATTAAGCGGTAATGGTATGGGATTATTCATTTCCTCTAGTGTTATATGGATATTATCTTAAGATATATAGTAATGGAGGTATTTACATAGATGTTCTGGATTTACTTAATTCTAATTTTTATTTCAGGCGGAAGTGGAATTGGTTTTATGACTCAAAATAAGTATACAGAAGCAATAATAGCTTTTGTTATTTGTATACTATTGTTTGGGCTACTGTATTATTATCTTAAAAGAAACAAAAGAAAGAGAAAAGCAGATTGTGACGATTTAGACTGTACGGATTGTTTTGATTGTGATTGTACTTGTTAAATTTTTCTTCCAAATAAAAAGCTAGTGTATTATTAAAAATACACTAGCTTTTTTGCTTTGAAATTTTAAGAAAAGTGTAGGAATACGGCTATTATATAGAGAACTTTAGTTTTGTATATAAAAGGAGGCGTTAGATGTTGGAAACGTATGATTGGAACAATAAACTAACATATTTAAAAAACACGAGAGATTTATATTACAACGACGATTATGTAAGCTTTTTAGTAAATACAGTTTGGAAGATTACTAAGCCTGTACATATGGTTGATTACGGTTGTGGATATGGTTATTTAGGGTTAGTATTAATGCCATTACTCCCAGAAGGTTCAAAGTATACAGGTATTGATAGTGGAGAAACATTATTAGCTGAAGCCAGAGAGTTGTTTCGTTTACTTCCGTATGATTCAGAATTTCTTGAAGGAGATGCTACAGAAATTGAACTGAACGATAAATACGATATAGCAATCTGTCATGCTTTCTTATTACATATGACTACTCCAGAAACAATGCTACAAAAAATGATACATTCAGTTAAAAAGGGTGGAAAAATAATCTGTTTTGAACCACATTGGATTTCTAATATGGCTTCTTATTTACTAGATGGGGAGAAACAATCGGAATTTATTCAGCTAGGTGTTTTGCAGAAATTATTTGAAAGTGATACGCAAAGAAATGGTAAAGATGGCAATATAGGCATGAAAATACCGATATATTTAAGTGAATTAGGTGTGAAAAATATTGAATGTAGAGTAAGCGATAAAGTGAACTTTTTAGATTCAAATATGCATCACAATGATAAAAACGATTTGTATCAATCATTAAAAGAAGAGGGGATTGCAGGTGATCCGAGTGATAAGCAACAATTTGTAGAACGTTTAATAGCCAGAGGATTAACATATGATAATGCGCTAGCTCAATATGAAGCTGAACTACGATTTTTCAAGGCATTTCATCTTCATTCTTCTTTAGTATATGCTCCGAATATGAAAATTACATTTGGTGAAATAGAATGTTGAAAGATAGTGATTTATTAAGGATTGCTACCTTCAATATATGGAACCATAATAGTCTTTGGTTGGAGAGATTAGAAGTTATTTGTGAGGAAATTTGAATTATTTCTCCACATATTCTTGCTCTACAGGAGGTTAGAAGTTGTGTTAATTTGAATTCAAAGAAAAATGTTGCACAGTATATAGCGGGTCAAATAGAGTATCCGTTTTGTATATTTAAGGAGTTCCCTGATTTAATGAATGAGAAAAATGTCATTTTTTGTTGGTAAGTCGATATTCACCGTATAATCGCTGATATATCTTGAAAATCGCCGATATAATTTCATGTGCTGTTTTTAACTGACAAAAGATAGGATACACATGTTACGTTATTCTATATAATCAAACAAAATACAGAGAAAAACAATCATTTTTACTATGTTTTGTTATAAATTTGAATAATATTAATTAATACCATCCATTTTAAGAGATTTTAGTTGAATACATACTATATGGTGTGTAAAATCTAAGCAAGTAGCAGTTTAAATATAAATTCGAGGTGAATGCATGCTAGATTTTAAGCAATTAGAAACTTGTTTAAAAGACAAGAGATTTGTAGATGGATTACAGGAAATAAATAATGAAATTGCATATATAAAAGAAACGAATACTTTATCCTATGTGAAGAATTGGCTTGCCAATATTCCTTCGCATAAGGAGTTCGATATATTAATTCGCCTTACTGATGAAGGGCTTATGCACCAATACAGTTCATTCCTCATTCGTTACGCTTATAAAAAATTCCCAAATATGAGAACGCTCTCTTTATATTGTGATGAGTTAATTGATGAGCGGAAAATTCTTGAAGCAGAGCAGCTGTTAAAAGAAACTTTAGAAGAGAGTAATAAAGAAGAAATAGATGCAGATTTTTTAGCGAAAACATATTTTACGTTAGTACGATGTCTTTTAGAAATGAAACGAAACGAAGAAGCGTTAATGTATATGCAAAAAGCAGAGGAGTACAGTGCACGCGCAGTGTTTGATAAATGGGGCTACGTTTATATGCATACAGGTGAATGGGAGAAAGCGGAAGAACAATTTATTGCTGGCATGCAGCATGAAGATTGTGAAGAGTTATCTACCTATTTATTATCACAATTGTATGCGAATAAAGGAGAACAAAAACGCGCGATACAGTTAATCGATGATGCAATTGTAAAATTCCCACAAGTACCATATTTTCATTTTGAGAAGATAAAGTATTTATTAGATTTAGAGCAATATGAAGAGATGTTAGCGGTAATAGATAACATAAATACTCAGCTGCCATATCATGCCTATAATACTTACTTTGTACATTTACGTGCAGAAGCACTGTACAAAATGAATAAATTTGCAGATTTACAAAAACTATTAAAAGAAGAAAAGAGTTTAAAAGAATCTTTATATCATAATTTAGAAAAAAATCCGGATGGAAAAAAGGTTCACTTGCCGATAGTTCCTATTGTACAAAAGGATAATTATTGTGTTCCGACAAGTTTAGAGATGATGTTGCGTATATGGGGAGAGAAACGTACACAAGATGAAATAGCAGAGTTTATTTTTGATATGACAGGTTCGAAGTTTTCAGATACTGTTTCTTATTTAGAAGAATTAGGTTATGAATATCGTTATTTTAAAGGGAATGAAGAGAATTATAAGAGACTGATTGACGAAGGAATTCCTGTTTTATTAAGTATAGATATTGAGCATGCTTCACACGTACAAGTTCTATCTGGATATGATGATACATTGCAAGCTTTCTATGTTCAAGATCCAAACTTTATAGAACCAGTTCTTGTGGAATATAGTAAATTACAAGAAAAATATCGTTATACAGGCTGTTTAGCAATCACGTTTGTTCCGAAAGAAAAGAAGGAGCAACTAGCGTTTCTAAGTGAAGAAGAAAATCGTTATTTTAAATCTATTTTTTCTCTTACGGATCATTTAGATGAACATGACAAAGAGGGAATTAGTAACTTAGTACAATTTTTAAAAGAAACGAGTGATAATCCAAATACGTGGTTATATACGATAAAGCACTTAGATGTTGAAGTAGATAAAGAATTTATTTTATATTGTATCGATAAGTTAATGGAAAAGTTTCCGAACTCGGACTTTGTTAAATTGCATGGTGCACAGTGTTTTATTCGTCTTCAAGAAGTAGAGAAAGCGGAGCAAATGCTGACAAGCGTTGAGAAGAAAAATAATCGTGCTTTATATCATTTAATAAACGGAAGATATGCTTTTGAGCAGGAAAGTTATCTAGAAGCGATTTCAAGCTTTCGTTCATCGTTACAATTAGACGCAGATCAGCCTATTGCTTGGAGTTTTCTCGCTTTATCCTATATGTATATTGATCAATCTGAAAAAGCATTGCAATACTCTCAAGTTGCGTTAGAGCGTAGTCCTGAAAGGTTCACTTTAACAAATCACGGTTTAATATTAATAGATTTAGAAAGATATGAAGAAGCATATGAAATCTTTAATGACTTGTTAAAAGAGTACAAATATGAAGCGCATGTATGGTATGAACGAGCGAGATGTGCACATCAACTAGGGAAATTATATTTAGCAATAAAAGGGCTTAAAGTAGCGATTCATTTGGATAGTAATGCACCTTACATTTATACGAAACTCTCGGAAATATACGAATCTGATTTGAAGGATGAGGAAAGTGCGAAAGAAATTTTATTAAATGGTATTGAGAATTGTGATGATAAAGCACCTCTTTACGTAAAATTAGGTGATTATCATTTTCAAAATGATAGCTTGGAAGAAGCAGAAGTATTGTATAAGCGTGCTTTAGAAGAAAATGATGAGGATGTTTATTCTCACTTCGGACTTACACAAGTTTATATGGCAAGAGAACAATATAAGGAAGCAAAAGAATATATTCTTGGTCTTGAGAAGCAAATTGAAAAGAGCCAAGATTTCCTCATGAATGCAGGAATGGTTTTATGGGATGCTGAAATTGAACTTGGTGGAAATGAAGAAGGGTTTAAAGTAGCACTATCTAAGTTAGAAAATGGTATAAAGAAAAGTGATTATAATGTAGCAAGTGCGTTAGATGAATATGTGAATCGAATTAAAGGAACGGAATTTGTACAACGAGGTATAGCATTTTTAAGAACGTTACACAAAGAAAGAAATGAAGTAAGTGAGTACGGTTGTTATGCAGGTATTTTATATGAATCTATTGGACAGTACGGCCAAGCGATGAAAAGATATAATAAGGCGATAGAACAAATGGAAACGGCATTACCGTATTACCGAATTGGTGAAACACTTATGGCATTAGGGCAATTGACGGAAGCAAAACAAGCGTATGAAACATGTTTAGAGCTTGATGGGAATTTCGTAGGTGTACATTTACAGCTTGCGGAAATATACGAAAAAGAAGAAAACCGTTCTAAAGAACAAAGTCATATGGTTCAGGCGATGAAAGAAGAGCCGTTGCATATTAATATGGAATATTTAGCACAGCTTTCAGTAAAAATGAACCTTCAGGAAGAACTACTGATTGAACTAGAACAATTAGCGGACGAAGTACCTGAAATATGGCGTTTAGATGCGATTGCATATGTGTACGGAGCGATGAATGAAATAGATAAAGAACAAGCACAGATTGAATACGCGCTACAATTAGATGGTGAGCATATAGAAGTACTCTATCATTATGCAAAAGTATTAGTGAAAAAAAGAAATGTAAAAGCAATTGAAGTTGCAATGAAAGTAATACAAAAAGATTTTGATAATGAACGTATATTTGATGTTTATGTAAAAGCAGTAGAGCAACATAAAAAATTGTCTAACATACGAGATTTTCTTCATACGTTAAAGGTCAAAAAAGCAGAAAGAAGTACAGCATTCATGTATGCTGCAGCTGCGGTTACGGAAATATGGATTGAACGCCAGCTGCATGAACAGCCAAAACGATCTATCATTACGAGAGCTTTTTATCGTATGAAAAATCGTGCGAAAGAAATTTCAATGGTTACTATGATAATTGATTTATATGAAATCTCTTTAAAGTTAAATCCGAAAAATAGTATGGCAGCACAGCGATTTGCGCTATTTTATGAGAATGTAGAGATGAATAAAGAAGCAATAGAGATTCTGCACACGTCACTAGAAAATAAATGGGATTATGACGTAGCGAAGCAACTTGTAAATCTTTTCGTTGAGTGCGAGGAAGAAGATATGTTAAGAGATGCTTTGGAATTAACGAAACAAATGGTTCGAGAACTACCAGATGATTATGATACTCTTCTTCTGCAAGCACAAGTATTCTTTAAAGCAGGGGAAGAAAGAAAAGCAGAAAAGATTATCTTACAATTAACAGAGCAAACACCGTTTGTAAGTAGAGCATTTCTTGCTTTAGGAGAAATATATCAAAGTCAAGAAAGGTTTGAAGAGGCAATTCATGTATTAGAAAATGCTTCTATACATCATCCAAATGAAACAGCAATTCTTCTTTCTTTAGCATCTTCATATCATGGTGCCGGCCAAACGATACAGGCAGAAAAAATAACAAATGAAGTATTAATAATTGACGCGAGTGATTTGTTAGCAAGATATGATCGTGCTTGTTATTTAGCGCAGTTAAATAGAAATGAAGAGGCGAAGGAAGAGCTTGAATTTGTCCTTCGTGAGGATGAATCGGGATTCTTTACTGAACTTATTGAGGATGATGAAAATTTAGCAGCATTGCGAGAATTTGAAAAGTAATTGTATAAGAATAGGGAAAAAAGATAAGGATATATTTTGAATTAGTTGACAATTAGTTGCTAAATGGCATAAAATAACTTTTAACAAAGTATACAAATCTGAAGACGAGAAAGAGTAAAATAGTGAGCTGTTCTCCAGAGAGCCGGTATATTGCTGAAAGCCGGTGTGCAGACGTTATTTGAAAATCATCTCCGAGGAGCCGAGGCTGAAAGTAAGTAAGCCCGGACGGATGTCTACCGTTACAAAGAACACGTATGATAGTACGTTGCTAAGTGCTATTAGTGAAAAAGCTAATAGAATTAGGGTGGTATCGCGGGTAAACCCGTCCCTACTTTATAGGGACGGGTTTTTTGTGTGCTTTAAAATATTCAAAGGAGTGATTGTATATGGAAAAAGTAGATGTAAAAGAATCAGCTGTAGGAAGAGAAATGCGAATTCGCAAACAGTGGAACGAACAAAATATTTTCGAACAATCAATTCAGAATCGAGAAGGCGCACAGTCTTTCGTATTTTATGAAGGACCACCAACGGCGAACGGACTACCGCATGTAGGTCATGCACTTGGACGAACAATTAAAGATTTAGTAGCAAGATATAAAACGATGGCTGGTTATAAAGTGTTAAGAAAAGCGGGATGGGATACACATGGTTTACCTGTAGAATTAGGCGTTGAGAAGCAACTTGGTATTTCTGGTAAACATGAGATCGAAGAATATGGTATTGAACCATTTATTCAAAAGTGTAAAGAGAGTGTTTTCACATATGAGAAGCAGTGGCGTGAATTCACTGAAAGTATTGGTTATTGGGTAGATATGGATGATCCATATGTAACTTTAAAGAATCCATATATTGAAAGTGTATGGCATATTTTGGGGACAATCCATGAAAAAGGATTGTTATATAAAGGACATAGAGTTTCACCATACTGCCCAAGCTGCCAAACCTCATTGAGCTCACATGAGGTTGCACAAGGGTATAAAACAGTAAAAGATTTAAGTGCAACTGTGAAGTTTAAAGTGAAAGATAGTGAAAATGAGTATTTCTTAGGTTGGACAACGACACCTTGGACACTTCCAGCAAACGTTGCGCTTGCTGTCCATCCAAATATGGAATACGTTAAAGCAAAACAAGAAAGTCATGTATACATTGTTGCGAAAGAACGTGTACAAGAAGTATTAAAAGAGAATTATGAAGTATTATCTGTTCATAAAGGCGAAGAATTATTAAACACATCTTATACAGCGCCATTTCCGATGAAAGAAGTTACAAATGGTTACCGCGTTATTGCAGCAGATTTTGTAACGGGAGATAGTGGTACAGGACTTGTTCATATTGCTCCAGCATATGGAGAGGACGATTATAGAGTTGTTCAAAGTGAAGGATTGTCATTCTTGCACGTTGTAGATGAAAAAGGTGAGTATACAGAGGCAGTACCATTTTTGAAAGGGAAATTTGTAAAAGATTGTGACGTGGATATCGTTCGTTATTTAGCGAAGGAAGGTTTACTGTATCATAAAGAAAAATATGAACATAGCTATCCGCATTGCTGGCGTTGTGATTCACCACTACTTTATTATGCAGGAGAAAGTTGGTTAATCCGAACAACTGCAATTAAAGATACATTTTTACAAAATAATGATTCTGTTAATTGGTATCCGGATCATATGAAACATGGACGTTTTGGTAAGTTTTTAGAAAATATGGTAGATTGGAATATTAGCCGAAATAGATATTGGGGAACGCCATTGAATGTATGGGAATGTGAAAGTTGTGATCATCAGTTCGCACCGAAAAGCATTGCCGAATTAAGAAAGCATAG
Organism: Bacillus cereus group sp. BfR-BA-01441; assembly: GCF_022663075.1. NCBI lineage: Bacteria > Bacillati > Bacillota > Bacilli > Caryophanales > Bacillaceae > Bacillus > Bacillus cereus group sp. BfR-BA-01441. The sequence goes on along the minus strand of NZ_JAKUEU010000073.1, from coordinate 7,718 downwards.
TACGAAAGAAACACCAGAAGATTTGGAATTGCATAAGCCTTATGTAGATGAAGTGCAAGTCTGCTGCGGGAAATGCGGAGGCACAATGAATCGTACACCAGAAGTGATTGATGTTTGGTTTGATAGTGGTTCTATGCCATTTGCACAATATCATTACCCATTTGAAAATAAAGAGTTATTTGAAGAGCAGTTTCCAGCGGATGTTATTGCAGAAGGAATTGATCAAACACGCGGCTGGTTTTATAGTTTATTAGCAGTATCAGCACTATATACAGGAAAAGTACCGTATAAACGAGTGTTATCACTAGGGCATGTTTTAGATGAAGAAGGGCAGAAAATGTCTAAAAGCAAAGGAAATGCACTAGATCCAGTTGATTTAGTAGATAAATTTGGTGCAGATGCGCTAAGATGGGCTTTACTTGTTGATAGTGCCCCGTGGAATGCGAAGCGTTTTTCTGAAAGAACAGTACTGGAAGCGAAATCTAAATTTGTAGATACATTAGTCAATGTGTATAGCTTCTACGTTTTATATGCAAATTTAGATGAGTATAATCCGAAAGAAACGTATGATGTAAAGCTTACAAAATTAGACGAATGGGTATTATCAAGATTGCATAGTACAACGAAAAAAGTGAGAACTGCACTTGATGATTATCAATTTACGAATGCAGCTCGTGAAATTGCAGCACTTGTAGATGAAGTGAGTAACTGGTATGTAAGACGCTCACGTAATCGTTTCTGGGAATCTGGTATGAACGCTGAGAAAGCAGCTGCGTATGAGACACTTCATGAAGTGCTTGTAACAATTAGTAAATTAATTGCACCATTTACACCGTTTGTCGCGGAAGACATTCATCTAAATTTAGAAGGAAGCAGCGTTCATTTAGCCGATTATCCAGTTGTAAATGAATCACTACTTCAACCAAAATTAGAAGCGGAAATGGATGCTGTTTTACAAGTTGTTGAACTTGGAAGAAGTAACCGTAATCAGCATTCTTTAAAAGTAAAACAGCCGCTAGCAGAACTTGTATTACTTGAGCATAACGAGAATGATATGGATTGGGAATCTTATCGTGATATCGTTATGGATGAGTTAAATGTAAAAGCATTCCATGTTGAACTCGATGAAACAAAATACACATCATATCAATTGAAGCTTAATTTTAAAACAGCGGGGCCGAAATTCGGTAAAAATGTGAATGCAGTGAATGGTTGGCTAAAACAATTATCACAAGAAGAAGTACAAAACTTTGTATCAACAGGAAGAGCAGTTTACGAAGCAACACCAGGAGAAGAAGTAGTTGTAACTGCTGAAGATGTGTTAGTTGAGAAAGTTGCAAAATCAGGATTCTCTAATACGACTAACGGACAATATACGGTTATGTTAGATACGAATGTAACGGAAGAATTGTTGCAAGAAGGAGTAGCGCGTGAATTCATTCGTGCGGTTCAAGAATATCGTAAACAGTTGAATTTACCAGTTAATTTACGAGTGGATGTTATTCTTGATACAGAAGTAGAGCTACAGCGAACGTTAACGAACCATAAAGATTTATTGGAAGAAAACTTACTCGTTAAACAATTTACATTTGGTCACTTAACGAACGAAGACGATGAACTTTCTTTAGGTGAAACGAAAGTTCGAATTAAATTAAGCGCGGCTCATTAAAGGAGAAGGAAGTTGGAATGATTCCAACTTCCTTTTTGTATGATGGAAATTTATCCGGCTAATTTCCTCATAATCCATTCGATAGGACCTCTAGAAAATTTCTTTCTCCATAACACACTAATTAAAATGCTGAAAATGAAAAATGCAGTAGCAAATAATAAAACGAATAGTAGTGATTGATTTTCCATTCTATTTAATAGAATTAATGTCCCAATACCGATAAATACATGACTGACATAATGAGTTAATGTTAATTGTCCTGTTTGTACAATGGAAGTGACAAACCAATTATTTCTATATTTTTCAGCGATATAGAGGCAAATGATTAATATAGCAATAGAGGATCCTGTAGCAGATAAAATATATAATACATTTGGTAAGATGGGTCCTGTATTAAATAAAAATGTGGCGGCCTCTCTGCCGATGTATGGAATAAAAAAGTGTGTAAGTCCTTTTGATAAAAGTTCTGTCAATATTGTGATTGTAATACCGAGTAAGAGTAATCTTTTTTTTATTTTTTTATTATGAAGATCTAACCTGCCAATTAACATACCGATTAAGAAGAACGAGAACCAAGGGAAAATAGGGTGATAGCCATTAAAGAATAAGTTGCGAAGAAAACCCTTTATTGTCCAGAAGTCTACATAATTTATAAATGGAGTTGGACCTACCCAACCCTCGAAAGTATTGAAAGTAAGCTGAAGAGATTGTGCGAACAATAAAATAATGATAGAAAGAAAAAGTAATAGTTTTTTGCGTACTGTCATGAGTAATGCAGCAACGAAAAGGTAAACACCATAGTAGTGTAATATATCCCCAGTCCACTCCATTACATATAGTAGTAATCCTAAAATAAATAAGAAAAGTGATCGTTTCCATATGGTCTTTCGGCTATTAGAAATTTTTATTTGTTCATTGCTAGCAACGGCTGACCTAGTCATTAAAGTTATACCGATGCCAGCAAGTATAACAAACAAAGCAGAGGCTCTACCTTCAAATAGTGACATGAAGGTTATTAAAAAAGGGGGACCATTTCCTTCTGCACCTGTTATCACCATGAAATTAACAAGTAGCATACCAAACATCGCCCAAGCTCTAGCAAAATCTAAGCCGATAATGCGTTTTTTTATATTCACTTCAACCCCTTCTTTCAAAAATGTTATTTACAGCTTCAATCCAAATTTGTTTATAATCTATCTTTGCATCAATCATCATAAAATTTCCGATATTATCAAGCACTAATGCTAACATATGAGCTTTTGAAACTAGATTTTTATTTTCAATTAATTGAAGTTCATTTGCTTTTGTAAGGAGTACTTCAAATCCATGTAAATATTCTGTTTGCACAGTTAGTAATCGATCTTTGTACATCTTGTTTCTTGAAGATAGTAATACATATTCTTGTAGCACTCGGTTAAAATAAGGGTCGTTTCGCTGTTCATCAATTATTTTAAGGCCAATTGCAATACATTTTTCAATAAAATTTGATTTTGTAAACTCTTCTGTATGGAAATACGAAGAGAACTGCATAGCTTTACATAATTCAGTAAAAATACATTCAATTAAAGCATCTTTAGACTTAAAGTAGTAATATATAGATGGTTTTGCGATACCAACCTCCTCACCAATCATCGTATAAGTTGTTTTAACAATACCGTACGTAGCAAAAAGGCGATAACTTGCTTCCATTATTGAAGAGAGTGTTTCTTCACTTTTACTCATATAGATCCTCCTAAAAAAAGGTTATTTAAATCGTATCATTTACAAGTGATTTTTTCAACCTACCGTTAGGTAAAAAATAGCCTATTTTTTTAAACAGTAATATAAAAAGCTTTAGGGATAAGGAATGGATTTAGAAATTTCTTTCTAAAGTATTGTGTTCACTTTACACATAAATATTGAGAAAATTTCACTTACCCTAAATGGAAAGGTAATAGAAGTGTTCATAGAGAATTACTCGTAGATTCAATTTTTATCCATCCGTTTTGCGGGGAATCATTGCCTAGTGGTAATGGGATAAGGTTGAGCTACTTTATTAGGGGGAGTGGTTCTATGTTTAATAAAAAAATGGTGGCAATGGCAATGACTGTGCCGTTAGTAATGGGGACAATTTCTACGGTTTCGGCATTGGAAAAACAACAGCAAGTAAAGTTAGAAGCTTATTCGCCACAGAAAAAAGCAACTGAATATTTAAAAGAAAATGCTGCGCAGTATGGATTGAAAACAGATCTTTCAGACTTGCAATATATTTCTACAACAGAAACGTCAGTAGCTTCATATGTTAGGTTCCAACAAGTTGTTAATGGCGCACCTGTATTTTCAAAACAAATAACAGTTACGCTTAACGGAGAGGGAAAGGGAGTACTCGCTGTTTCTGATTATCAGCCTGTTACAGGTGTGAAGGAAGTAACGACAAAAATTAGTGAAAAAGATGCAATACAAAAATCAATGGCGTATGTTGGAGAAGCAAGTGAGCAAAATTTATGGGCTCCTACAGATAAAGAGTTCGGATATATTGTTGAAGAAGGAATTGCTCGTCCAGTATATAAAGTTGTAGTCCATTCTAATAATCCATTTGGTGCATGGGAAACATTTATTGATGCAGAAAATGGAAAGTTAATTAAAAAGGTTGATATAAACCGAAAAGCTGAAGGGTCAGGAAAAGTATTTTTACCTAACCCAGTCGTATCTAGCGGTAGTAAAGTAGGCTTAAAAGATAATAACGATGCAGATTCAACAGCTCTAACGAACCAACTGAAAACTGTTACGTTAAAAGGTTTAGATGGAACAGGATTTTTAATTGGAGAATATGTAACGATTTCTTCAAAAGCGAAAACAAAATCTACGAATTTACAATTTAACTATACACGCGCAAATGATAGCTTTGAAGATGTTATGTCGTACTATCATATTGACACATTGCAACGTTACATTCAAAGTCTAGGTTTTAAAAATATTAATAACCGTTCGATAAAAGTGAATGTTAATGGTACAACTGATGATAACTCATTCTATTCTCCATCAACAAAAGCTTTGACTTTCGGTACTGGCGGTGTTGATGATGCAGAAGATGCTGGTATTATCGCACATGAATATGGGCATTCGATTCAAGATAACCAAGTTCCTGGCTTTGGTAGTTCAGCAGAAGGTGGAGCGATGGGAGAAGGATTTGGCGACTTCCTAGGTGCTACATATGAAGATGCAGTATCGACTACTGGATATGGTAAAGCATGTGTTGGAGAATGGGATGCGACAGCTTATTCTAGTTCAGATCCAACATGCTTACGCCGATTAGATACGAATAAAGTATATCCGAAAGATATAACGAATGAAGTGCATGATGATGGTGAAATTTGGGCTCAAGGCCAATACGAAATGGCACAAGCTTTTGGTCGTGATGTAGCAACAAAAATCATTTTACAATCACACTGGTCATTAACACCAAACTCTAAATTCAGTGATGGAGCGAAAGCGATTAAGCAAGCGGATGCTCTTTTATATGGCGGACAACATGCTGCTGATATCGATCGCATTTGGGCAGCGAGAGGCATTAGTACGAATTAATATAAAAAGTCGTGGCATTATAAGCCACGACTTTTTAATTTGCTTAAGAACTGGTACTAGTAAATAAAGCTATATCAATGATAGTGTGAATATATCCGTATCCCATTTACTTTTTGGATTCTTTAAAAACAAAATGCTCTTTAAATTTTCTAGATTCAACTTTTTGACCATTTCGCATCGATCGGAATGGGTGTTCTTGCCATGTAATAATAACATCAACTTCATCTGCTTTTGTAGCAACAGGTAAATTAGCGTGTTCAAATCCAGTTTTTCCACTTGCTAAACGACTTTCCTTTAGGGAAAAGAGTTCATATTTCGTTTTCTTATTTGGTTCGTTGCGGAATACTTCGACGTTTACGTTATATACCTCACTATTCCCAACATTCTTTACTGAAAAATGATATGTTTGAAATTCATCTTTTTTAGCTTGAAGCATATTCTTGTTTGTTTTTTTCGGTTTATCAATATTCACTTGCCATTGATCAGAGTTTTGAGAGATTGGTAAAGATTTTGGTGAATAGGCGTATGTTTCGTTTACTACAATTAGGCAAAACAATAGGAGAAAGAAACTAATTGCTTTTTGCATATACACACCTCGCTTTAAAATTTTTTATTAATATGCGTAAATGAATTGGGTTTTATGTAAAAAATGGAAAAATGTTAGAGGTGTAATTTTGGATTTAATACATAAGAATATGTATTACAAAATTAACTTTTCACAATTTAGAAGAAGTTAGGAGTTATAAAACCAGAATATTTCAAAAAAAGCTTGCGTTTTATAAGGTGAGGAGTTAGAATACTCTGTAAATATAAAAAGTGATGATCAGGAAAAGTACATGGTGCAAAGGTCTACAGAGAGCAGCCGATTGCTGGGAAGGTTGCGATACCGCATGATGGAAAGACACCTGTGAGTGTTGCTTTGAACGTGATTATTAGTAAAAGCAAACGGTACCTACCGTTATCAGGGCTAAGATGGTCAATATGACAATTTGGGTGGTACCGCGGAAAAAATCCGTCCCTATTTATAGGGGCGGATTTTTGTATTCTTTGAAAGGGGGTGAGTGACCGTGGATGATGACGATGACAACAATAACGTAAATAAATATAAAATTACTGGAGGGAAAAATAATGGATTCAATAATGAAGCGTTCACTCACAAAAGAATGTAAAAAGCAAAGTGGAAAGGTTGTATTACTTCAAGGATGGGTAAAAAAGATTCGACATCTTGGAAATGTTAGTTTTTTATTATTACGGGACAGAACAGGAGTAATTCAATGTGTATTAGAAAATGAATTGGCTGGATATAAAGTTGATGTAGAAAGTGTCGTCCACGTAATTGGTGAAATAGTTGAGACATCGAAAACAGAATTGGGTGTTGAAGTACTTGCTCATGAAGTGAAAGTAATAAACGGTGCAGAGCCACTTCCATTTGAAATAAATAAAAAGAAGTTACAAGTTGGCTTAGATCAACTACTTAATGAGCGAGTAATATCATTAAGGCATGAGCGAACCGCAGCGATTTTTAAAGTGAAATCTACACTCGTTCAGAGCTTTAGTGAATTTCTTATAGAGAACGATTTCACACGGATCTTTACGCCGAAAATTGTTTCGCAAGGGGCAGAAGGAGGAGCAAATGTTTTTAAGCTTCCATACTTCCAAAAAGAAGCTTATTTAGCACAATCACCACAGTTTTATAAGCAAATGATGGTGGCAGGTGGGTTAGAACGAGTTTTTGAAATTGCACCTGTATATAGAGCGGAACATCATAATTCTTCCCGTCATTTGAATGAATATATATCGTTAGACGTAGAACTTGGTTTTATTCATGATTTTTATGAAGTGATGCAACTAGAAACGGATGTTTTACGATATATGTTTCAACAAGTAGCGAAAAAATGTGAAATAGAACTACAACTATTACAAATAGAAGTACCTGTTATTACTGAAATACCTAAAATTACATTGTTAGAAGCACAAGAAATTTTGAAAAGTAAGTATCGTAAACAATCTCCTGTAGGGGATTTAGATACAGAAGGTGAAAAGTTACTAGGGAAATATGTAAAGGAAACATATAATAGTGAATTTGTTTTCATTACACATTATCCGAAAGAAGCGAGACCGATGTATACGATGCAAAATAAAGAGAATCCAGCTATTACTGATTCATTCGACTTATTATATAAAGGGCTAGAAATAACGTCAGGGGCACAGCGAATTCATAATTATGAATTGTTACTCGCTTCGTTTAAAGAAAAAGGATTACATCCAGAGAAATTTCAATCTTATTTAAATACATTCCGATATGGTTGTCCACCACATGGAGGTTTCGGAATTGGGTTAGAAAGGATTGTATATAAACTACTAGAATTAACAAATGTACGAGAGGCGAGTGCTTTTCCGAGAGATTGTACTCGTCTTATACCGTAAAAAGAATCTTCGCGATTATCGCGAAGATTCTTTTTTTATAGTTCGTTTGAAAAGGTGA
>NZ_JAKUEU010000072.1:0-26225 GCF_022663075.1 Bacillus cereus group sp. BfR-BA-01441 | reverse complement strand
ATTTTACCTGGTCTTGATGGAAGGAAGATGAGTAAAAGTTACAGAAATGTAATCCCATTATTTGCAGAGCAAGAAAAACTTCGAAAGTTAATATTTAAAATCAAAACAGACTCTTCACTTCCAAATGAACCGAAAGAATTAGAAACATTATTTATGATATATAAAGAGTTTGCGACAGAAGACGAAGTACAGTCATTACGTGAAAAATATGAGACAGGAATCGGATGGGGCGATGTGAAAAAAGAGTTGTTTCGCGTTGTAGATCGTGAGTTAGCTGGACCTCGTGAAAAGTACGCAATGTATATGAATGAGCCGGATTTATTATATGAAGCATTAGAAAACGGTGCTGAGAAGGCACGCGCTATTGCGAAGGTAAATTTAGCGGAAATTAAAAAACGGATTGGATTTGAGAGGGAACGTTAAGCGTTCCCTTATTTTTTTAGATAATCTGTAATAATCTTCTCGATAACAGGAGGAAGATTATTAGGTAATTCATCAAGTGAAAAGAAGCGTAGTTCTTTCGATTCCGTATGGTCGCATACAAGCTCACCGTGGAATTCGCGGCAAATATAAACAACGAGTACACCGTGTACTTGATCGCCATTTGGATAGATTTGAAAGTAATCTGGTCCAGAGTATGTACGGAATAGTTCTGGATTTTTAATAATAAGTCCAGTTTCTTCAAACACTTCTCGTTTTAAAGCATCTTCTAACGTTTCGTTATATTCTAAGGCACCGCCAATAATGCCCCAGCGGTTAAAATCTGTACGGAGCTGCAGCAATACTTCATCTTTTTCATTTAATATAATGGCGTGTGATCCTATTAGAATAAGTGGATGATTTCCTACTAGATTTCTCATATCTTCAATATAACCCATGTCATTGCTCCTTGTATTTAATAATAGTTAGGAAGTTCTTTTAACATTCTTTCTGTTTTACGTGCTGTAAAGGCTAAGTTATGGTCATCTTTCGTTCTGAAAAATAATGTGCGTAAAAAGGTTTTAATATTGGCACATAAAATACAATACTCATTAAGCGAAAGGCGTTTTCTAATTTGAGGAAGCCTTTTTATTTTTTTATGAATAATAGAAATTAAATCGTTCTGAGGAAAATCATGATACAGCATTGCTAGTAATGGAGTAACGATGCGTTCATCTTCGTTATTATGAAAAAGGTCAGATGGAATAAAGATTTTATTTAATAAACAATGAATTAATTCTTCGTACCATTCAAAAGTTGTATACGTATTATGAACAATTTCAGTAAAGGCATCAGATACATGAGCAAGACAATGAGCCCATCCTTTATTTTCAATATAGCCCCGAAAATCCGTTTCTAAGTTTGTGTATGTAATGAGTTTATTTTTTATTTCTTCGATATCCTCCTCTGTACAAAAGTAGTGCGAATTAGCGAATTGGAGTATTAACGCAATTAACGAAACAGTGTAAGAACGTGTGAAAACCCCATCTGTATGTGGGGAGTAAATGTCACAATATAAATACTCATCACTTAAACAAGTTTGCAGAAGTAATTTCAGCTGATCGTCCATAAGGAATTCATGATGAATGAAATGCGCAAAACATTTATATATAAGTTGGTAACGAACGTAGCTATCAGTCGTTCCGATATACTGAAGCATGTTCAAAGTTAACTCATTTACGTCTATATGTTGCAGTTGCGTGTAGTCATTTTGTTGTATAAGCTCTAACTGTTGTTGCAATGCTGTAATATCCAATGGAGAACCTCCTCCGCACTTTAAAGATGCGATCTTTTCTAGTATTCTATATATTCAAGGACAATCCTGCTCATGCAAGGAGAACGATTAGAAATTCGAGTATGATATAGATGAGGGAAGAATATGACGACGATAGAACAGTTAGAAAAACATTTTAAAATAAGAAGAAGTGCTTCTTCTATTATGATAAAAGAAAATAATGCAGAGATTTTTACAGAAGAGCAATTAGAGGAAATGATGCAATATTGCGTTGCTGAAGCTAAAAAAGATGGATTAGAAAAACTACATTTTGAAATCTCTTCAAAAAGTCCAAATTATGATGTGTATAAAAAATGTTTTGAAACGTATTCATTTGAATATGTTACGGAAAACATGATTGTATTTAAAGATATATACGAAGTAGAAGATGTAGAAAGTGAAATTGATTTTAAGCTTATTGAAGAAGTTGGAGAAGAGGCTTTTTATTCACTGTGGAATGAAGCAACGGGAGAACCAGTCGCTCATGATCAATTTGTGCATATGATGCTAGAAGAAATTGGTGAGCAGTGGAAAGAACATTGTTTAATAGCGAGTGTAGGTGAAGAGCCGATAGGAATTGTAATTCCACATATTGAAAGAGGTGCGTTAGAAGAAGGGAAACTTATGTACTTCGCAGTTACTCCAAATATGCGTAATAAGGGATATGAAGCTGCGTTATTTGCAGGTGCGATGTTTGTCTTAAAGGAAATAGGTGCATCTTATTATATTGGTGAGACAAATATGCAAAATGAGTGGATGAAGGATGTTTTTGAAAAGAACGGATGTCAGCTGCTTAGTTCAACTGAGAGATATGTGAGAAAGTTTTAGGAGGATGAATGATGTATACTCTCGAACTCGTATAGCGGGAGGGGACTATATATGTTAAAGCAATCCATGCATTCATTCGTGTTATTGTATCCAAATGTATTGTTAGAAGGCTGGAATGTTGAAAAAGTTTCAGAACGTTATGAAGGTGAAAAGTGGGGAACTTTTTGGTTTCAGGTTGTTACTCCAACTGGGATGTTTCGAGTAAAGGAATTTTTTCTCGATATAATAGAACCAGTATTTCCGGATAGCTGTATTTCTCAAGCAAAAGGAGATTGTTTTCAATATAAAGGGCTTGTGTATTGGAAAGGTGTAAATTATAAAGGAAAAGAAAGTTACGTTACATCTATATGGAAAACACAAGTTGAAATTTCTGTTGATCATGGATATGTAAACCAAGACGAAATGGAACGATTTCTATTTGAATTACAACCAGTAAATATGGAGCTTGGGAAAACGATATTACATACATCATTTCACTTATTAAGCTTTCAAGCGAAGAGAAGTGAAATGGGTGAGATAGGAAGATGTAGAGAGTGGAATGCTCCAGATGACGTATCCTATGTAAATTTGTTAATTCATGAAAAACTAAATTGGAAACTTGAATCGGTCGGTTTCGGAAATGACGAAACGCAGTATGTATACTGGGACGAAGTTAATAAACTATATGCACTTTGGGTTTGTAGACATAAAAACAAAGCGTATTATCCTATTTCTTCATGGACAATGAACTATGGCCCAAAACAAATTATAAACGGGTTAGAGTTTTATTCGCACCCTAATCGCGGAACAGTTGTATACGAAGATTTAGGTAATGAACAAATCGCATACGTATTTCGCGGTAATCCATGTACAAATTTTGAACAAGTAAAAGAACTTTTCGCCTGTTTGTAAGATAAAAAGAAAAATGAGAACGACAAAGTAGTTATTCCTATAATAAAATAGAGTAAGATTTGACTATAAGAGAAAGCGTTGGTGAAAGAATGGAGCAGCAAAGAAATTGGCTACAAGCAACTGTAGAGAGAAATGAAGATAATACGTTACAAATAAAATGGGAAAATAATATAGAAGAAGTTCGTATTTATTGGAGTACTTCACCAGAACATATTGAAGAAACTGGAGAATTACTTGCAACTGTAAATGGAGAATTATCATATACAATTGAAAACCCGAGTGAAAATGAACGTCCATATTTTAGATTAGTAGGAAGTAATGGACAAGCAGTAACAGTAGCTGAGCGTAGATTGCCATTACAAGGTGCGTTTAACTTCCGTGATATGGGTGGATATGAAACGACAGATGGACGTAAAGTGAAATGGGGCAAATTATACCGTTCTGAAGAATTAGCAGGACTAACAGAGTGGGATATCGACTATTTACAAAAGTGTGGTTTAAAGTTAATTTGTGACTATCGTACAGACTTTGAGGTAAAGCATAAGCCAAATCCTGAGATTACAGGTGCTCGTCAAGTGTGCTTACCAGTTATGCAAGACTTAGCGAAAGACTTAAATATAAATGAGTTTTTCCAAGTTGGTGACCTTTCTATGTTAGGAAAACCAGGTGAGTATCTTGTGAAAATGAATCAAGATTTCGTAAGTGGCAACGAGGCATTCGTGAGCTTCTTAAACTTAGCGCAAAACCCGGAAAACTTACCGTTAGTAAACCACTGTACAGCTGGAAAAGATCGTACTGGATTTGGTTCAGCATTATTACTACTTTTACTAGGTGTACCAGAAAAAACAGTAATGGAAGACTACTTACTAAGTAACGAATTCCGTGAAAAGCTAAATGAAAAAATGATGGCCTTTTTAGGTGCGAAATTACAAAACGATGAGAGCAGAGCGATATTAGGTGCAATGTTTGAAGCACGTGCTGAATACTTGCAAGCTGCGATTGGTGAAATTCAAAAGCAATACGGATCAGTTGAAGCATACGCTGAAAGGGCTCTTGGCTTTACGAAAGAGTCGTTAGAGGAAATGAAAGAGTTATTACTAGAAGATTAATAAGTAAAAGGAGGCTGAGCGGATTAGCCTCCTTTTACTATTGTTGCTATAATTTTGTTAATGAGGATGTTGTGCACCGAGGAGAAAATGGATGAAAAGAACTTAAGAATCGGGGGATAAAATGATTTATACACGTGTAAAAGCAGAGGGGTTAAGAGAAAAGCTGGCAACAATACTAAGTCAAGAGTATAAGGAACTAGCTATTCAAGATTTAAAGGTGATTGGAACGGGAGTGCAAAATATTGTTTTTCAAGGAGATTCAGAAAAGGGGTCTTTAGCATTTCGAGTACCGTGGGAAAGAGAAGTGGAAAATATAAATGAAGACTTATTTAACAGTCGGATTTCGTTGCAAAAGGAAGCGGAGCTGTCTAAGTATTGTTATTCAAAAGGTATTCCAGTACCAAGGATACACGGATTGCATCTTTCAACCGAACTTGATTTTTTAATTTCGGATTGTGTGTATGCTGATCGTATGCCAATTTCCGCATGCAAAATAGGGGAGTTAGTGAGCAAGCTTCATAGTATGCCAATTGATGGTTTGTATTACAAACAAAATATTAGAGAGCCCATTAGTAAGTATATAGCAGAACGAATTGTGAAACGGATAGAAGGGTTTAATACAATCACGAACTGTAAAATCAATCTTCCGAATACAAAAACAATTGAATATATTCTTAGTACAGCAGATCATGTAAAATGTTTATTACATATGGACATTCGACCAGCCAATTTAATCGGGTATAATGGAGAAGTTAAAGCAATAGTTGATTGGGATAACGCTTTAATTGGTCATCCATTGCTGGAGCTTATGAGAATAGCTGAAACAAATGAGGTTAGTTGGGATGAATTTAAAGATGGATATAAGAATGATAGTATCTTTAATGTTACTCCTCATATTGTTAGTTTATTTTATAGACTAGATACTGCGGTCATGCTAGCAAACTTATTTATAGCACATTTGAAAATAAAAGATAAAGGTGTATTCTATAAAGAGCGGGTTAAAGCGCTTCATCACGAAATATATAAAAATTTATAAGCAATGAGAACGAAGCTTTTAAAATAGGAATTGAGGAGAACATCATGAAATACAAAGTTATATTATTCGACGTAGATGATACATTATTAGATTTCCCTGAAACGGAAAGACACGCATTACATAATGCGTTTGTACAGTTTGATATGCCTACAGGGTATAATGATTATCTTGCAAGCTATAAAGAGATTAGTAATGGATTATGGAGAGATTTAGAAAATAAAATGATTACGCTAAGTGAATTAGCAGTAGATCGATTTAGACAATTATTTGCACTTCATAATATAGACGTAGATGCACAGCAATTTAGTGATGTATATCTTGAAAACTTAGGGAAAGAAGTACATCTTATAGAAGGCGCAGTACAATTATGTGAAAATCTACAAGATTGCAAGTTAGGTATTATTACGAATGGATATACGAAGGTGCAACAATCAAGAATCGGAAATTCGCCTTTATGTAATTTCTTTGATCACATTATTATTTCTGAAGAAGTTGGTCATCAAAAACCAGCACGTGAGATTTTTGATTATGCGTTTGAAAAGTTTGGGATTACAGATAAATCAAGCGTACTCATGGTTGGAGATTCGTTAACTTCTGATATGAAAGGCGGAGAAGATTACGGCATTGATACGTGTTGGTATAATCCGAGTTTGAAAGAGAATAAGACGAGTGTTAATCCGACTTATGAAATGGAGAGTCTTCTACAAATTTTAGAAATTGTAGAAGTGGCGGAAGAAAAGGTAGCTTCATTTTAATTGTGCTGATATTTGTCGAAAAATCGATATATTGAAAAAATCGTTGATATATTGTAAGTTGTGATAGATATATTGAAAAAATCGTTGATATATTGTAAGTTGTGATAGATATATTTGAAAAATCGTTGATATATTGTAAGTTGCGATAGATATATTTGAAAAATCGCTCATATAAATTTATATACTAAGATATAGAACAAAAAAATAGAGCTACTATACAAGGTCATTCACGTGTTATAATGCGTGAATTAAATATGCGTATATAAATAGTTTCCTAGCGTGATGCGATGTCATGTATGATTAGTGTAACAACTAGAGGTGAATAAAGGATGTTAACGTTTTTATTTGAGTTAGACAAGAATCTCCCGCAGAAGGATGAGCCACGGTATGATGCTTATTCAAAGGGCTTTATCGAAGGAGATGTAACGATTTGCGCGAGTGACAGCGTATTTTTTCAAAAATCATGTATGAAGGTTGCAGAGCTGGGGATTTATTTAGGTCAGTGGATGGAACAAGTTCAACATGGGCAGAACGTGCCTATGAAATATGAAACGGCTGACCGTGAAGAGGTAATTCTTAGTTTCTTCTACGAAGAGGATCATAATCAATGGAATGTTTTTTCCAGCTGGCAAGAATTTGAACTTCAAGAGCGTATAGCTACTATAACATTAATAGAGAGTGTTCAACGCTATTTGTATGAGTTAAATAAAGAACTGCGCATGATAGAATATCCTGTGACGTTTGATCAGTACTTAAGAGGAGAGCGAATGATGCAGCTCTCTTACAAACGACCGTGTGATAGTAAAGCAGATACGACACCGATAGAGGTTTATAATGGAAGTGAGCAAGTAGGTGTAGTAAGGGGCTATTATAAAAATACGCTGATGAGAGTGCTTGATTTTATTCCGAAAATTGGTAGTAATATTATTTATGAAATAAAGGATAGTAAGGACAATATTCGCGTCATTGCAAAGGATGTAAGTAGGCAGCGCCAAAGAAGGATTTTAGTAATGTACAAAGATAATCATGATGCAGAGCATGAAATACTTGTATGTGACGGAAAGTTATTGGATGCAAATTTCTTATTTACCTTTACATATAAGGCAGAAGAATACGTTGTTCATAAAACTTCATTTGGAATGGGAAAATTATTACGAAAAGGCTATGTAATTGCAGATTGGAATATTCGTCTTGAGGAAGATATGTATTACATTGAGATGAATGTATATGATGGAGATTACATGGAGGATCAATACTTACTATTAGGCGTATTTCATGCGGTTTTATATGGATAATCAATGAGAAATACCGTCATTCTTCTTGGAAAGAATGACAGTATTTTTTTATTTATCCTCAAAAATATAAATCTCATCAATCGTACTATGTAGTGCCTTCGCTATATCGTGAGCAAGTTGTAAGGAAGGATTGTATTTACCTTTTTCGAGATGACTAATTGTTTCACGTCGCACACCAACGCTCTTCGCTAAATCTTCTTGTGTCATGTTCAATTTGGCACGGTATTCTTTTATCTTCGTTACGAACGCCATGGTGCATCTTCCATTTCATCAACAGGTTTATCATAAAAGAACATAGAAAAGCCGAATGTAAGAATGAGTGTGCCGAAAATAAGAGCGATATCAATCTCTTGTAGCGTAGGGTTTGGAAATAACATTTCAATAAACATAATGATTGTAGTAGTTAGTAACGTAACGATAAATGCATTGCGACACGATTTATTGACAATTTGTTCAAACAGTTCATCGTGTTGAACTGTTCTATACGATGTGAAAAAGGAGAAGAAACAGAACATAGTAAACAATCCTTTTTCATAAAAAAATCCGAGGAAACCGAAGAAACCGAGAAATCCTAAATATTTTATCCAAGTTGTTTTCATGATAGGTCCTCCTTACGTTGTTAGAAATAAGTCACGTTATGTTACAAATATATCACAATTGGATAGGAATGGTAATAATAGTTTTCCAGTTTGCTTCATAATAATAGTAAAAAGAGGAAATATGCTGCGAAATAAAGAGGATAATATTGTAAAATGGTTGTAAGGAGGGGGAGGAAGAAATGCTAACTTGGATCATGATCGTTGTATTACTTGTAGTGATTACTGTCATTGCGACGGTGTTAATTGGGCGGAATGGTGATGCAAATTATAGCAAAGCGACAAAGGGGAATATTAAACGCTTAACAATGATTTATATTATACTAGCTGTCGTTTTAGTTGTTGGATTAGGGGTGTATATTTATTTTAAAGGTTAAATATACTGAAAAATGTAAAAATCTTAAAATAGAACTATGCTATAATATCAATATAGTTATTTGGTAATTAAGGAAAGGATTGGATGGAATGATTGAAATTACGAATGTGTCAAAAAGTTATAATGGGTCTACCTATGCAGTAAAAGACTTAAGTTTATCTGTACCTAGCGGCGAAATCTTTGGATTTTTAGGACCGAATGGTGCGGGTAAATCAACGACAATTAAGATGATTACTGGTATTCACGGGGTGGACAAAGGGACTATTACGGTTAACGGAAAAAATATTATGGAAGAGCCGATGGAAGCGAAGAAGACGTTTGGTTATGTACCAGATAGTCCAGATATGTTTTTACGATTAAAAGGAATTGAATATTTAAACTTTATGGCCGATATGTATGAAGTGCCGAAAGAAGTACGACAAGAACGAATAGAGTCTTTAGCGAAGAAGTTTGATCTTTATAATGCTTTATCTGATCAAATTCAAAGTTATTCGCACGGTATGAGACAAAAAATCGTTATTATTGGTGTGCTCGTACATGAGCCAGATGTATGGATTTTAGATGAACCATTAACTGGGCTTGATCCGAAATCTGCATATATTTTAAAAGAAATGATGAGAGAGCATGCGGATAAAGGAAAGATTGTATTTTTCTCTACACACGTATTAGAAGTAGCGGAAAAAATATGTGACCGGGTTGCTATTATTAATAAGGGGAATTTGCAGTTTAAAGGAAATTTAGATGAAATGAGAGATCATTTTAAATCCAATGAATCACTTGAAAAAATGTTCTTGGAGATGACGGGCAATGAGTAAAATTTGGACGTTAACGAAGGTACTATTAAAGTTAAATTACGCAGATTTTATAACAGATAAGAAGAAGCGATGGGCGTATGTATTTTCATTTGCAGCTATTTTATTTGTCGGCTTTTTACTGTTTGGTTCTATCACGCATGCAATGTATGAGGGAATGATACATTTAGGGCAAGATCCAGGAATGATTATCGCAATGGGACTTGCGATTGCGAGTATATGGGTATTTTTAATGAGTATTACGAACATTTTAACTGTATTTTACTACAGCAATGATATTGAAATGTTATTACCATTACCATTAAAACCAGCGCAAATTATTTCAGCCAAATTTTTAACAGTATTAATTACACAATACGTAATGAGTTCATTTATTTTATTACCGATCTTTATTACGTACGGTTTAAAAAGTGGAGCATTTATTACATATTACATATATATGATTTTCATTTACTTACTCTTCCCAATTGTGCCGTTAGTACTAGCTTCGTTACTGATGACAGTTATTATGAGGTATACAAATATAGCGAAAAATAAAGACCGAGGAAATATATTTATTGGAATCGTAAGTATACTATTTATTGTAGGAATTAACGTATTTTTGCAGTGGAAAAATAAAAGTTCGTTTTCTGAAGATGCAATTGCGGATTACCTTGCAAACAACCAGTCTTCTTTTTTAGTACAAATGACAAACTATTTTCCAACTACATATTTTGGAGCAGTAGCATTAGTAGAAAATGCAAATTGGAAGGGACCTTTATATGTAATAATCTTTGCAGTTATTTCATTTGTCTTCTTTGTGTTGTTTTATTACATAGCAGAGCGTACATATTTAAAAGGGGTTATTGGACTTTCAACGAGTACAGCAAAGAAACAAGTTATTTCGGCGGAAGGTTTACAGAAATCAACAGTACAAAGTTCGCATTTAAAAGCGTATGTGAAAAAAGAATTTAAAACGTTATTCCGTACACCACAATTTTTCTTAAATTGCATTGTACAAACTTTCGTTATGCCAATTATGTTGTTCTTTATTTTATTTGTGCAAGATGGAAACTTAAAGTTTATTACAGAGTATATTAACAATCCAAAGACAACAGGATTTGCAATTGGTGTTGGTCTTTGTGCATCGTTATTTTTAATGGGTAGTAACGTCATTGCAACAACGTCATTTTCGCGAGATGGAAGCTCTTGGTTTGTGAATCGTTATTTACCAGTAAAGGCTTCGGATATCTTTTTTGCGAAAGCAATCACTGCTTGGTTAATTAATGTAATCATTTTAGCAGTATTCGGTATTACGATGGCAGTTGTAGCTGGGATTTCTCCAGTCTTCATGATACTGTGGTTTTTACTAAGTGCGAACGGGTTACTGTTAATTAATTTAATTGGAACACGCTGGGACGCACAAACTGCAGATATTCATTGGGATACAGAGCAGAAATTATTTAAAAGTCGATATACAACTTTATGGAATTTTTTAGCTAATATTTTAATAGCTTTAATTATTGTGGGGGGAGTAAGTGTATTATACTTCTTCCTTCATGTCGGACTGTGGGTTATGTTTATCGTTTTATTTGTAATGTTTACGATTGTAAATTATATCTTTATTAAAATGTTAAAATTAGGTGCTGAACGTATACTTTCAAATATTCAATAAGAAGATAGATCCTCTGTATTCATGCAGGGGATCTGTGTATAGATGGAGGAGAAAAAGGTGAAGAAAATAGCAATTGTAACAGGGGCAACTCGTCTGAATGGAATTGGTGCAGCTGTATGCAAGGTGCTTGCTCAAAAGGGGATAGACATTTTTTTCACGTACTGGCCAAAGTATGATAAAGCGATGCCATGGGGAATGAGTGATCAAGAACCCTTTTTGCTGAAAAAGGAAATTGAAAGTTACGATGTTCGATGTGAAATGGCAGAAATCAATTTATCGCAGTCTTATTCGCCAAATCGTTTGTTTTATATGGTATCAGAACGGTTAGGTGATCCATCTATTCTAGTTAATAATGCAGTATATTCTACTCATACGAGGATTGAGGAATTAGATGTAGAGCAGTTGGATAAACATTATACAGTTAATGTTCGGGCTACTATGCTATTAAGTTCATTGTTTATAAAACATTATTCACTTAAAACGGGCGGGAGTATTATTAATCTTACTTCAGGACAGTCAGTAGGTCCAATGCCAGATGAACTAGCATATGCAGCAACGAAAGGGGCAATTGAAGCATTTACAAAGTCAGTAGCACCAGTTGCGATGGAGAAGGGGATTACAGTGAATGCTGTAGATCCAGGACCGACGAATACAGGATGGATTACAGAGGAGCTGAAGCATCATTTAGTATGGAAGTTCCCGCAAGGTAAAGTAGGAGAACCGGTGGATGCTGCGCGCTTAATTTCTTTTTTAGTAAGTGAAGAAGCGAAATGGGTTACTGGGCAAGTCATTCACTCGAATGGTGGTTATTCATAAAAATATTATGTTAACAAATGTTGAGAAACAAAAAACGAAAGAAAATTTTATTTTTTTGTATAAATAAAATGTCAAGAAAGATAAAAATTTGATAGAAGAGTATATCGTCATATGAAGATCGTAATTCTTAATGTGACAATATACTCTTTTTCTTTTACTTGCGAGTAGAAAAATGAAGTAGAAGAAACTCGAATATTAAAATGAGTTTATCAGTTTTTGTACGTATTATTATGAAGATTACTGTCGGAAAGATGATAATTCGTATGAAAAGGGATTTTTTAAGGGGGAATCGAATCGTAAAGGGGAGGATAAATTATGTAAAACATAGGGGGATTTATATGAAAATGAAAAAGGTCGCTATCGCATCGATAACAATTGGTACAATGCTTACTATGGCAGCTTGTAGTCCTTCAGCAGATAAAGAAACGGAAAAGAAAGAGCAAGTAACTGCGCAAAATGATGGAGAAGCAAAAACGACAAGTGCAGATGAAGCGTCAAAAACAACGAAAGATACTGAAAAAGAAACAAATACTTCTTCAAATGAAAAAACAGATAAGGATGCAAAAAATACGAAAGAATCATCAGGAACAGAAAGTAATGGCAAAACGTCAACTCAAAACGAGAATGTAAAAACAAAAGAAAAAGAGACGACAGGAAAAACGAATGATCAAACGACTAGTGGGAAAACAACAGATCAAAGCACAAGCACAAACAATAACGGAAAGACAACGAAAGATCCGAAGAAAAGTGTTGCTGTGAAAACGAATGTTAAAGAAGTTGTAGCATTAATTGATAGCTTGGACAAGCAGTTAGCTGCTAATCCAAAATTGGAAACAGTGAATAAGCTTGGCAAACAAATTAATGAAAAGTGGGATGTGATTGAAAAAGAGCTAGAAGCATCACATCCGACGGATTCTAAAACAATCGGTCAAAGTATGTATCCGTTAATTGTAGGAGCGGAGAAAGAAAAAATCGATATTAATAAAATGAAATCATTAACGACGAAAACAAAAAAAGATTTAAATCAGTTATTGACGAAACTTTCATAGTTTCAAAAGCCTACTCGTGTGAGTAGGCCTTTTTTAGGTTGTTGTAATGTGCATAGTATAACTTATTTATTTTCATTTTCAATTACGATGCGAAAGGAACTGAATGCTTGTTGACTAACATAATCTTCTTCGCTAACTTTAAAAGGAAATGGAAAAGCGACGAGTTGAAAATTACTTTCCTGATCTACTGAAGGCAATGTGAAATTAAAGGTTTGTCTCGTTTCAGGTGCAACCTTAGTATAAACGACTTTTCTATTGTTAAATATTTCAACTTGTTTCCAATCTTTAAAAGCCACGATTGCGTAAGTCATTTCATCATTTGTTTCATTACCGTTTGATAAAATTAATTGCTTGCCTTCCTTTTCAAAGAAGACAGTTTGTAAGTTCTCTTCACGGTTCGTAACAAATACTGGTTCGTAAAGACCATCTTTTAAAATAGCATTTGGATCTATAAGGGAGAGTTTTATTTTTTCGTTTTCTTTCTGAAGAAGATGCATTGAATACCGCATACTTAGAATATCTTCTAAAATAGCTGCTTTATTTAAGTTATTATCTTTTAATTTGTATTCAGGTTTTTTAATTATTAAAAAGGTTAATTCACTTGCATCAGGAGAAGTGTGTAAAGAGATTTTCGTAGTCATTGAACTGTTTGGTTTCATATCAAAAAAATAGTGTGATATTTCAGTAGTAGTATCTTCTATTTTAAAAGGTTTTTGTTCGTAATCTTCTAGAACAATTAATCCATATTTTCGGTTTTTGTTAATAGTATGTACGAATGATAATGATACATTAATTTTATTATCCTCACTAGTAATTGTACTACCGTTGTTAATATGTTGGCCTTGATTATCCTTCAATCCGTAAGAAATAGTATTGGTTTGTTGCCCTCTCTTATTTTCTTTAGAAGGTGGATGAGGTTGTATGATTGAGGTATTGAACAAAATATAAATTGTAAGTAATGAAATGAGTAAAACACCGATAATAATATATATTTGTTTCATAAATAGCACCTCAATATATGTAAAGTATTAGAGAAAAAAGATATGCAAGATGCATATCTTTTTTCTCTTTCTTACCAGAAGGCTTTTGTTTCGTGATTCACATCATTATAACCACTTAATTTATAGGTATGATTACCGATAGCGTAATCATCTCCATAATAAACGCTTGTGTTGGTCGCTGTAGCACTGACAAAGGATGATTTTTTTGCACTATTACTTTTCGTATTTACTAATGAGCCATCGCCATTGAAAGTTCTTGCTTTTGCATAAACATAGTCTTCGGTCGTAGTTGATTTCGATTTCGCAACTGCATATGGGTTACCAAAAAAGGGAGTATATACGCTAATGTTAGAGTCATTCTTAGGTGCAGCTGCAACAGTCAAACTAGGAACACTAGATGTTTTTGTTGATTGAATTGTATCAAAGTCAACTAAAACGGGCTGCTTGTCTACAGTATCGACCTCTGAAGCACTTGCGTTATTAGTAAAACCAAAACCTAAAACCGCTAACCCTAAAGTTGTCACCGATAAAGATTTTTTCATATTCACTAATTTTCCCACCTTTTTAAATTTTTGAGTTCGAACTCAATTCATACAATATATGAAAATTTCGAAACTCTCAATGGTTTATCCCATACTTAACTTTTCTTTTACTTTCGATTCAACATGTCTTCATTTGCAAAAAAGCGAATATATCTTCTAATGCTTAGCCAGCAAGGGATACAGGTTTAATTTTATGAAATTCATGTAAATTTAAATCTATTCATGTCAGAATCTCTGTTATTTTTAAGTTCATATGGGAAACTTATTAAAAAAAGGATGGTGACAAAAATGACAATCGATCGAATTTGTACAATTGGACCCGCAAGTAATAATAAAGAAACGTTAGCACAGTTAATAAAGAATGGTATGAAAATTGTTCGACTGAATTTATCGCATGGCACGCATGAAAGTCATAAAGACATCATTCGTTTAGTGAAATCATTAGATGACTCTATTAAATTTTTGGGTGATGTACAAGGTCCTAAAATAAGATTAGGTGAAGTGAAGGGAGAGCAAATTACACTTCAGGCAGGAGATTCTTTTATTTTACATACACAACCAGTTACAGGGAGTAATACAGAAGCAAGCGTTGATTATGAAGGAATTGCGAATGATGTGAAAGTAGGCAGTAGAATTTTAATTAATGATGGAGAAGTTGAATTAATTGTTGAAAAGATAAGTACGGATAAAATAGAAACGAAGGTAAAAACAGGTGGCAATATCTCATCTCATAAAGGAGTTAATTTACCAGATGCGGCTGTTCGTTTACCAGCTATTACAGAGAAAGATAAAAAAGATATTCAGTTTCTTTTAGAAGAGAATGTTGATTTTATCGCGTGTTCTTTCGTAAGAAAACCTAGTCATATAAAAGAAATACGAGATTTTATACAACAGTATAAAGAAACGTCACCTAATGTAATTGCAAAAATAGAAACGATGGAAGCAATCGAGAATTTTCAAGATATATGTAAAGAAGCAGATGGAATTATGATTGCAAGGGGCGATTTAGGAGTAGAGTTACCGTATCAATGCATTCCGCTTTTACAGAAAATGATGATTCAGGAATGTAATCGAACGAATACATATGTCATTACAGCAACACAAATGCTTCAATCTATGGTAGATCATTCTATTCCAACAAGGGCAGAGGTGACTGATGTGTTTCAAGCTGTACTGGACGGGACGAATGCAGTTATGCTTTCAGCTGAAAGTGCATCAGGAGAACATCCAATCGAAAGTGTGAGAACATTACGTCTCGTTTCAGAATTTGCGGAACATGTTAAAAAAGATGGACCTTTTGCGATGAAAGATGTACTGGAGTTACTGCATAAATCACTGAATGAGTGATGAATAAAAACACGAGGGCGGATATGCATCCGCCCTCGTGTTTTTCATTCATACTATTCTTGCTCTTGCTCATCCAAAATCTTTTCAAACGCAGCAGATACTTTATCAAACTCTTCATCATTTTCAATGTATGAAAACTCATTATCTTCTTCTACTTTTAAAAAGAAAATATCAATGTCTTCCTCAGTTTCTGTTTGGATATCTTCAACAAAGGCAACTGCAATATATTCTGCACCTTCGACATCCATCGCTCCAAGTACTTCTACTTCTTGCTCTTCGTTATTCTCATCACTAAGAGTAAACACTTCGCCAACTTCAATATCAGACATATTCATTCTCCTCCTGTTCGACTCTAAAAATAGAGCACTCAAACTGTATACATACTAACATATCTTTCCATGAAAAACCAAATTCATACGTAAGAAAACAATTGATTCTTCTTTAGTATGAGTATACAGCTATTAGGAGCATTATTTGTCGTGCTATATTACTTAATCCATTCAACAATTGTATCCATAGTCTGTCTTGTTTTATCACGCTTTGGCTCTTCTTTACGGTAACCAAAGGCAACCATAACTGATACTTCAAGATTATCGCCTTGTATAATGCCTTCTTGACGAAGTAAAGAATCTACTTCCTCTTTATCAAATCCTTCTATTGGACAAGAATCAATACCGATTTGAGCTGCGCTCGTCATCATATTACCTAAAGCGATATAAGATTGCTTGGATGCCCAATCAAATACAGCACGATCGGATTGTAATAAGTTAAAATCTGTTTCCTGGAACTTTTTGAAGAATTCATATCTAATTTTTTGAGTGTCTTCAGGCAATCCAATAATATCGTTCATCATATATTTAATATACTCTGCATCATAATGCATATCTTTAATGTTTCTTGAAAGAACAATAACAAAATGACTAGCTGTTGCAAGTTGCCCACCAGCGCCCCATGAATACGGTTGTAGTTTTTCTCTTAATTCTTTATTTTGTACGACAATAAATTTCCAAGGCTCATATCCAAAAGAAGAAGGAGATAATCTGCCTGTTTCTAAAATGAATTTGAAATCCTCTTCTGAAATTTTGTGCATAGGATCGAATTCTTTACATGCATGTCTGAAATGAAAAGCCTCCATAATCTTTTCTTTTGTAATTTCGTTTGTATTTGTCATAAAAGTTCCTCTTTTCATGAATTTATTTTTGTAAGTAAATTATATTTTTAAAGTAACATAGATACAAGTACGCACATTTATGTGGTATAGTATCAAAAAAGATACTATTGGTAAGGGAAGGGATTTATTATGGATTGTTCAAATGAAAATAATATAAATTACCCATTTTTAAATAAATATTCTTGTCCAGTTGAAGCTATGGTTGAGGTGATTGGAGGGAAATGGAAAGGGGTAATTTTGTATCATTTATTAGATGGTACAAAGCGCTTTAATGAATTAAAAAGATTAAAACCAAATATCACACAAAGGATGTTAACACTGCAGCTGAGAGAACTTGAAGCTGATGGGATTATACATCGTGAAGTATACCGTGAAGTACCACCTAAAGTTGAATATTCGTTAACTGAGCTTGGTGAATCACTGCGTCCAGTGATTCTATTAATGATGGAATGGGCAACTCATAATATGGAGAAAGTTTTGGAGAGTAGGAATGCACAAAATAAAAGTTAATAGATGAAAGTGGTATAGTAGAGAAGGATATGAATTTTCCTTAAATTGGTAGTGAAATTAGAAAAACATATATTATTAAAATAGGTAATTGGATGTTAAAGTTTTGTAAGATTAAATTGAGTATAATTATTTTATGTAAACTAATTGCCCGGTTATCTATCAAATGAAAAATCTATGTATCGTTGATATAGTGTAATTTATGATAGATATATTCGGAAAATCGTTAATATAATTTCACTTATGAAGGTGTTGTTCATTAAAGGAAAAGGGCTGTCATGCGCGGACAGCCCTTTTTTGTTTACCCGATTTACATTTTGAGAATACTTCACAGTCATAACGTAGTAGGCGTAGTAAAATATTTATTCAATGTATTATTTTTCAAAGAAGTAAGCGGAACCTTCATCTCACTACCTTCCTTCATATTCCGCAGCACAACAGTGTTTGTACTAAGTTCTTCTTCACCAATAATAAGCACATAAGGGATATTCTCTTTATTGGCATAATTAAGGGCACGTTTTAATTTGCGTCCTGCTAGTTCGAGTTCGATTTTTAAGGAAGTGGTAGAACGTAATTGCTGGGCAATTTGTAAGCATTGTAATTCTGTCCCGAGCGGGATGATAAATAGATCCGCTGTAGATGAGATTGTTTCTTTCTGCGATAGTGCTGTATAAATAACGTCTAAACCGAATGAAACACCGACTGTTGGATAGTACATATTATCACCACGGAATGCTCCGATAATGTTATCGTAACGGCCGCCGCTACCGATGCTAGATGTAATCGATCTATCTTTTAAAAAGATTTCATATACAGTACCTGTATACATTGTGAGTCCTCGCGCTAAAAACGGGTTGAATATCGTATTTTCATTTATTCCAAGGGCGATTAAATATTGCTGTAATTGTTGCAATTCGTTTACGCCATCGGCAACGAGTTGGTTATTGAAAGCTTCTTTAAAGTCAACAATTGTAAGCTTTAGACAAGATAATACAGTATTACATATTGTATCAGCCATTTCTTCAGAAATGCCGCGCTCTAATACATCTTTTCGTACACCATCAATCCCAATCTTTTCGATTTTGTCTAATGATAAAATGACGTCACTTGTTAATTCAGTAGGGATGTTAATGGCCTGAAGAATACCATTTAACAATTTTCGGTTATTATATTGGATCGTTATCTCTAAGTTTAATGTTTGGAACAGCTCAAACGCCATGCTCATGAGTTCCGCTTCTGCCATGACTGATTCTACACCGACTATATCAACGTCGCATTGTATAAATTCACGAAATCTTCCTTGTTTAATTGGCCCATCTCGAAATACTTTCCCAATTTCATAACGTTTAAAAGGGAGGCGAAGATTCGGATTCATTGCCACAACTTTTGCGAATGGAATAGTTAAATCGTATCGTAAGGAAAGCTCACGTTTTCCCTGATCCTCAAGTGTATATATTTCTTTTAAAATTTCATCGCCACCGCCGTACTTGTAAGACATAAGCTCATACATATTTAACGTCGGTGTCTCTAACGGTTTGCATCCGTATCGTTCAAACGTATCTTCACAAGCCCTTTTAATTTTATTTCGCAGCACTTGCTCCTCTGGTAAATAGTCTTTTGTGCCTTTTACATTTTTCATTTCCATTGTAATCACTCCTATTTTAAAATTAAAAAAAGCTATGCGGGTATAAAAATACCCACATAGCTTTATGAACGCTTCGTGGGTCAACAGGAAAAGCCCTGTACCCACGAAGAAAAATTTTTCTTCGGATACACGGCGTTACGTATGATGATGAAGTTGGAAAGAAGCATTAAAATTTCGCATTACAAATCTCTCCTTAACATAAGTTTTTCCAAATTATATCAGATGATTTTTGAATTATCAATATTTTTAGTTTTGAAATATACGTGAAGTTATGTAGGAGAAATGGAAAAGGGTGTATAATAAAACTTAATAATATGAAATAACCTTTTAAGGAGAACGTTATGAAAAAAGATAAAACAAATGCGATGCGAATATTAGATAAAGAAAAAATTGAATATTCGATGATGTCATATGATCCAGACGATGGGAAAATTGATGGCGTATCAGTAGCCGAGAAAATTGGACGAGAAGTGAGAGAAGTATATAAAACGTTAATCGCTCAAGGGAATAGTAAAAATTATCATGTGTTTATTATTCCGGTAGATGAGGAACTAAATTTAAAAGCTGCCGCAAAAGCAGTAAGTGAAAAGAAAATTGAAATGATTCCTGTTAAAGATATTACGAAAGTGTCAGGATATATTCGCGGTGGTTGTTCACCAGTCGGAATGAAGAAGTTATTTTCTACATGTATTGATGAAAGTGCCCAATCACTTGAAACGATGATAGTAAGTGGCGGGAAAATTGGTATACAAATTGAGCTTAAAGTAGATGACTTGGCGAAAGTGACGAGAGCGCAGTTTGGAGAGGTAACGAAGTAAATATACATAGGAAAAGAAGTTCTAGTTTTATCCCGCTATTTGCCGGGCAGTAAGACCCTCATCTCAAATTTCGGCGGAAGCAAAGAAATTAGGTGGGGATCAACTGCCCGTAAAAGCCCGATTGGTGAGGGCTGATTGTCCTTTTTTATTTACAAACTGGATAAAGATTGAATGTTTAGTTTGATATAGGCATGTAATCTGAATTGTTTGTTTGGCTTTGGGAGAAGGTAAAACCTCGATGCAAGAACTTGAAATAAACAAGCAGGGTTTATTCCTAAAGATAGACAAAGAACCGGAGAGTGTTTAATGAGGAGTCAAGCAATATCCATAAGAAAGCACCAATTGGGGGATGCCAGTATTTTTGAAAAAACACGCTAATAGTATGCAAGATTTTATACAGTTTTTTGGCTAATCCAGTAACAAACAAGAGCACTAAAACCACGTTAGGATAGGAATGTATATAATATGTATAGATTCATAGAACTAAAAAAGGGTTCACTTGTGAGAGCAGGGTTGTCCTTTTTCCTCGCTAACGCTAATGATGGGTTATGTTAACCTCATATGTATAGAATATACAGTTAACTAAAAATGAAAAGTTTACAATTAAAAATGAACAATAAAAAACAGTAATGTAAAATCACTACTGTTTTTTATTGTTTCTTATAAGTGAATCATTTGTACTCCTGTCTATATAATTTAAACGAATAAATAGCTCCAATAAAGAATACAAAAGCTTCAAATAATATAAAGATTTGACGAAAATTCTCAATATCTTTACCAACTAAAGAAATAAATATAGCATTCATTAGAATTTGAGTAGTAAACATACGAGAAGTAAATTTTAAATAAATAGCATTTGTTCTTTCAACCGGTTTACCAATTTTTTTGTAAATAATAATAAGTGCAATTACTGAACCAAAAAATAGAAGTGCTGTAAGTCCTACAACGATATTAAAATTGGCTGTACTTTCTAACATCCATTTATTTAATAGATCGATCATTATTATCTTCCTTTCCTACATAAGAGAATATTTTGTTCTTCTTTTTCACTATTTTCTTTGGAAAACATAGTGAATTACGAGAAAGAGCGCTACAAGATCAACTTCTGAGAACAAAAATTATGTAAATAAGCTGTTCACTGGATTCTCATAGAAAACTTTGGTGAGATAAAATTTTTGATTTTGTAGCACTTTAAAATCTTAGCTAGAGGGCTATTTATCGGTATCTCACAATAAAAAGGCAGGAACATATCAAATATGTTCCTGCCTTTGATTTTATTAAGTTTAATATCTATGACCTAAATATAATAGAATTTGGAGCTTCTTTTTATTTTAAGTAAATTGGGTAATTAGACTATAACATTAATGTTTATCGTTGAATATCATAATAATATAATGGAGGTGATGTTATATGGCTCTTACTACAGGACCAATTGAAAACGTAGGAAATCAACCTGCTAATGCAAATAAAGTTAGGGTGAAGATCCTTAACCGTACTGCGGGCCCACTTACTGGAGTAGCTAGAGTTTTTAGACTTGACGGTTCATTAGTATTAATTGAACAGGTAAACTTCAATGTGAATTCTAATGCTTCTACTTTTGCAACTCTAAGTTTAGTTCATCCTGCTCTTGGACAAGCATTTGAATATGAAGTTCAAATTGTTCCTAATCAACCTGGTGGACTATATAGTGTTTATGGACTAACAGCTGAAAATGTTATTATTACTGCACAACGTGTTGTGAACTCAGAATTGACACAGTTTCTTTAATTAAAATAGATTGGTGCCTACATGGTATCCAATCTATTTTTGTACGTATTATTCAGAGAAAGAAAGGTTTTACACAAAAATAAAGATAGTTATGGAAAAGGGAAAAGTCGAGCTATCATCTTAATTTTTATTATTTCTGTCTTAGACCGTATCTGTTTTGTGGCACGGTTTTCTTTGAATGCATTTTATTCAAACTGTTTTTTAAAGTATTTATCAAATATGCATTATTGCATAAATAAATTTAAATTTATAAGTTAATATTAAACTACTTTTTAGTTGTAAAGAATATGTTAATAATCTTTATAAGAAAAGGATATTCCTTGTAAAAAGTGAAATTGTTTGGAATGTGAATAAACAAAAAGTTTAGAAGTGATACAGACTGGATAGAGTCTTGTATTAAATAAACAGAAAAGGGGTATGGGTTTCTAAAAGGTTTCGGGGGTTAGAAAGCACTTTTTAGTTAATAGCTTTAAATTATATTTTAAAGGGGAATGGGTATATGAAGTTTCGAAATACAAAGATTGCTATGGTTACACTATCTTCATTTTTTATTTTAGGTTCTGCATCTCTATCATTCACAGATACTATACATGGTGAAGTGGTTCCTGCATCAGCACAGGAGATTATTGTAAAAAATTATGACGATACATATTATAATAACGCAATAGGAAAAACGGGGTTAGAATTAAAGAAGGAATTGCATAATATTATTGATAATCATACAAAGTTATCATACAGTGCGGTTTGGGAAGCGTTAAGAGATACTGATGAAGATCCGAATAATAAAAATAATGTGATACTCTTATATACTGGTCGTTCGCAAGGGAAACTTACGAATGGATCAGGAGTAAATAACTGGAACCGAGAGCATGTTTGGGCAAAATCTCACGGTGACTTTGGAACGACTGCAGGACCTGGAACAGATCTACATCATTTAAGAGCGACGGATGTATCTGTAAATAGTTCACGTGGAAATCTAGATTTTGATAACGGTGGTGTAAATCATTCTGAAGCGACAGAATGTAAATATGATAGTGATTCTTGGGAACCTCGTGATAGTGTAAAAGGAGATATTGCTAGAATGCTGTTTTATATGGCTGTTCGTTACGAGGGAGACAACGGCGAAATAGATTTAGAACTAAATGAAAAAGTGAATAACAATAAAGATCCATACATGGGGAAACTATCTGTCTTATTAAAATGGAATGAACAAGACCCGGTCGATGATTTAGAGCGAAAGCGTAATGAAGTGATTTTTACAAAATATCAACATAACCGCAACCCTTTTATTGATCATCCAGAATGGGTAAATAAAATCTGGAACTAAGATTTTTAAAGGTATTATATTTTGATAAAAGGGATTGATCATTATGATCAATCCCTTCTTATATTTTTACTAGAATAAATGATTTTTATAGGACTAGTGAGGGAAATAGAATAGATATTTATATGGAACGATAGTACTTATTTATCTAGTTAAGTATTTAGTAAGGTCCCCACTCAATATTCACCCCAACAATAAGAAAAACAAGTCCAATGATAAACCAAATGAGTGCAAGTGGAGCCATGAAACGAATCCATTTTCCATAAGAAATCCCGCTTGCTGCGAGAACGCCCATTAAAACACCGGAAGTTGGATTTAAGCAGTTTACTACACCTTCTCCGAGCATAACAGCCTGTACTGTAACTTGGCGTGTAATGTGCATGAAATCAGCTAATGGAGCTAATATCGGAATGAAAATAACCGATTCTCCTGTCCCGGATGAAATAAGGAAATGTAATGCAGCACTACTTACGTACATACCGATAACGCCAAATACAGGGCTTTGTCCTTCAAGAGACTGTGCGAGCTGGTTAACGATAGTATCAAGTAATTTGCCTTGTTCTAAAATGACTGAAATACAGCGAGCCATTCCGACGATTAAAGCACCGTAGATAAGATTTTGGCAGCCAGTTAGAAAAGTGGATGCGATATCGTTTGCTTTCATGCCACCTATTATTCCTGCTGTAATTGCTATGAAAATAAAAGTAGCGGTCATTTCTGCGTCCGTCCAATGTAGACGAAAAGCGCCTATTAAAAATGCAATTAATGATAAAGCTGAAACGAGTAAAATTAATTTATGACGTATCGTCCAAGGGACTTCTTTTTTCTCTGTTTCTTTTTCGCTTGAAAGAGCGTTACTGGGAAACCAGTTGTCGCCAAGGATGCTTCCTTTATTTGATTTTTTCAAGCGTTTTACATACCAATTTATATAAAGGATAGTGGCAAGTAAAAAAGATATATAGATTGCGGTGCGTAAACCAATCCCGGAAAACATCGGAAGTTCTGCGATCTTTTGTGAAATGCCTAAAGGTGAGGGAGATAAAATAGTAGCATTAAAACCAGCATAAGTGCCTAAATAAATAATTGCTACACCGACGATAGCGTCCCATTTTAACGTGCGTGCAACGATGATGCCGATGGGGATAAAACCGATAACTGAGTTAACGATAATACCAGTCGTTCCAAGAATAGAAAAAAGCGCAGCAACTATACAAATGAAAAGTAATTGCTGATTACGAAATTTGTTAATAACATGATAGATTAAACCGTCAAGAGCACCTGTTTTTTCAAGAATTGCAATAGCTCCACCTGTAAATAAAATTAGAAAGATAATAGGAGCAGCAAGTGTCATTCCTTTTTCAATAGCGGTAAAAAAAGAAACAAATCCTACGGGTGATTGCGGAACAGAATGGTAGCTACCTGGTATTGTCGTTGTAACGGTCCCGTTTGTAACCCTTTTAAATTCTCCAGCAGGAACGAAGTACGTAGCAATGGCGCAAAGTAAGGCAATAAAAAATAGTAGTACGTACGCATCAGGCATTTTAAACTTTTGTTTACTAGGTTGTTTTTTTGCCTCAGTTTGTATTTGCATAAAATCCCTCCTTCTTCACTTGGTTAATTTTCAATATTCTGAATTTAATCTGTGAAATAGATTATAATAAAGGTAGCTTCTTAAGGCAATAGTTTTTGTATCCTTTTCCCGCACGTACAAATTATTGCAATATTAGACAGGGAAACGATAATAAGCCAAGAATATGTTATGTAGAAAGAAAAAGGAAAAGAGGGAACAAGATGTGGAAAACTACTGATCTATGTGATGAATTTGAAAAGGAATTACAAATATGTCGCCAGTCTTTTCGGTCTTTTGGGAAGAAAGAACAATTCCACGGGAAAATTGCAACTGTAAAAGTGAAAGATGATAATGTACTAGTGAAGGAAGGATTGCAAACATTACCAGAAGGAACAGTATTAGTTGTTGATGGCGGAGCGTCTACGAATTGTGCGTTACTTGGTGATAATTTGGCAGCTATTGCGGAAGAAAGAAAGCTAGCAGGAATTATTGTGAATGGGTATGTTCGTGATTCTAGTGAACTAAAGAATATTAATATTGGTATTTTAGCGTTAGGAGCGATGCCAAATAGAAGTGTGAAAGAAGGAAAAGGAGAACGAAATATTTCATTGCACTTTGGACAAGTGGATTGGAATCCAAATGAATATGTCTATGCGGATGAAGATGGCGTCATTATTAGTGAAAAGAGTTTACATCGTTAAGAGTTAATAAGTTATTATTCTTAGAAAATAAATCCGATAAAGCATGGACAAAATTCTTTGTCAATAGTAAAATAATACAGAAATTTAAAATTTACAGAATGTATAGGTTTATCGTTTTACGATAACTTAAATGGAAGTAAGTTGTGCCAAGAAAAGTGAATGTTATCACAATGATACGTTCATAAACAAAATTATTTTTCCTATACAAATATAGCCGCGAATAATGCGGGTAGGAGGTGTTGTACATTTTTGTTCGACACTTACAAAAAGAGAGTGTCAATCGCACGCCCTTGAAGGGCCTTTTTTTGTGTAAATGGTAGTAAGGGAGGAAATTTTGGGATGGCAATGTTGAAAAAGTGGCTGCTTACGTCGTTAATGGCAGTGACACTTGTATTTGTTTCTTTTGCGAATACAGTACATATTACGTTTGCTGAAGAAAATACAGCAAAACTTGCAATTATTGGGGAATCACAAAAGGGCATTATGTTATGTCCGAAAGAAGAGCAAATTAAAGATGGGGAAACAGCTTTAAGTTTGCTGCAAAAGGTCATGGGGGACAAAGTAGAATCTGAAACGATGTCGTTTGGAACATATGTAAAAGGAATCGATGGTTTAATGGTCGGGGCTACAAGTGCTTGGCTATATGATGTAAATGATAAGTCTGCAGAAGTCGGAGCAGATAGTTATAAATTAAAATCTGGAGATGTTGTTGTCTTTCGCTTTGTTTCAGACTGGAGCAATATAAGCCAGGAAACATTGAAAGAAACGTTAGATAAGTTCGGGACGTGTAAAACAGAAGAACCTAACGGTGGCAAACCAGAAGAACCAAAGACGGATGATCCAAAACAAGAAAAACCAGAAG
>NZ_JAKUEU010000071.1:0-26911 GCF_022663075.1 Bacillus cereus group sp. BfR-BA-01441 | reverse complement strand
TTAGACATATCTCTAAGATTTTGCAGGCAGTTTTTCTGTAAAGAAATATAATTCATATTAAACCAATGACTAAAACTAGGTTTTATGAGGATGTTTTCAGTCTGATCACACTAAGTTTAGACTTCATGAATTTGAAAGTATAAACATGGCCATGTTCAGGTAAAGGTTTGGACATGTTTTCCATATGGATTGGCCCTACATTATTAGCTAATGAAGGTGAAATTTCTTTATAAATTAAAGAAGGAAGATTTATTATAGTATTTTAACTTAAAATACAAAACAATATTAGTACACCTATGATACTCTAAATAGTCACATGTATATTTTCTAAAACTCTTTTTTATCACCCTGTTTTAACTCCCTCCCCAGCCCCCTACATTGTAATTTTAACGAATTTTTCGAAAGAATTCTCCTTCCTCAAGCGTGTGAAGGGCGTAGCCCAACGGTAGGTGGGAGATGAATTTCGGTTTGGCGTAGCCAAAAGGTTTTCCTTTTTATTTTGCCTCTGATATAATCAGTCTTATAAATGATAAAGGCTGGTATATAAATGAAATTAGATAGTAATAACCATTCAGTATTCTTGTTGTATTATCACCTTGTATTGGTCGTGAAATACAGAAGAAACGTGTTTGATGATGATATGTCAGACTATGCAAAAAATATGTTTGTTCGACTATCTGAAAACTATAACATCACATTAGTTGAATGGAATCATGATGTAGATCATGTTCATATTTTGTTCAAGGCACACCCTAATACAGAAATGACAAAATTCATCAATGCTTATAAAAGTGCAAGTTCTCGACTTATTAAAAGAGATTTTCCACAAGTGAAAAAGAAACTTTGGAAAGAGATGTTTTGGTCAAGAAGTTTTTGCTTGCTAACTACTGGTGGTTCGCCAATAGACGTAGTAAAAACATATATTGAAAATCAAGGTGAAAAGTGAGGTGAAATGATATGACAAAGCATAATAAAGCGTATAAATTCCGTTTGTATCCAACAGAAGAACAAGCACATCTTATGCGTAAAACCTTCGGTTGTGTACGTTTCGTGTATAATAGAATGTTAGCTGAACGAAAAGAAGTGTACGAAAAATACAAAGATGATAAGGAACAACTCAAGAAACAAAAGCTTCCCACTCCTGCGAAATACAAAGCAGAATTTGAGTGGTTAAAAGAAGTTGATTCATTAGCATTGGCAAATGCTCAACTAAACTTGCAAACTGCCTATAAGAATTTCTTTCGTGGTCAAAATGACTTCCCAACATTCAAAAGCAAAAAAGACAGAAAGTCTTATACAACATATGTAGTGAACGGAAATATTATATTGCTTAACGGTCATATCAAATTGCCAAAACTGAAAATGGTACGTATCAAGCAGCATAGAGAAATACCACAAGACCATGTAATCAAGTCATGTACGATTTCTATGACATCTACTGGTAAATACTATGTGTCTATCTTGACTGAATACGAAAAAGAGATTGTACAAAAAGAAGTAGAAACAGTTGTTGGATTAGACTTTGCGATGGATCGATTATACGTTAGTTCTGAGGGTGAGAGAGCCAATTATCCTAAGTTCTATCGTGAAATGTTAGACCGATTAGCAAAGGCACAACGAGTATTATCAAGAAGAACAAAAGGTTCTATTCGTTGGAATAAACAACGTACCCGTGTAGCTAAGTTACATGAAAAAGTAGCGAACCAACGTAAGAACTTCCTTCATCATAAGTCTAAAGAGTTAGCTACTCATTTTGATGTTGTAGCTATTGAAGATCTAAATATGAGAGGAATGTCGCAAGTACTTCATTTTGGAAAAAGTGTCGCTGATAATGCTTGGGGTATGTTCACTTCTTTCTTAGCTTATAAACTACACGAACAAGGCAAACAACTTGTGAAAATAGACAAATGGTTTCCTTCCACAAAAACATGTAGCAGTTGTGGAAATGTGAAAAATATGTCATTGTCTGAGCGAGTCTATTCTTGTATATGTGGTGTAAATCTCGATAGAGATTATAACGCATCTATCAATATCAAAAATGAAGCAATACGCCTATTAGCGTTAGCATAGATAGCAATAAAATAACCCTTGGAACAAGGGAGTTAGCTCGGCTGTCTTAGGACGAATTCGTTAGCTACCAAAAGTAACGACTAACCGAGAAGCCCCCACTTCAAACAGTCCGTTAGGACGTTAAGTGGCGGGTAGTTCACTAATCTAGTCTCTGCACATACCTTTTTTTGTAAAAAAACTATAGTATAATAAATAACCAGAAGATCTATTTCTAGATTACCCCTATTTATGTGCCTTTCAGTTCATTTTCTGCTATTAGTTCCTGTGTTACATACATCAAATACATAATAACTGGGAGAATTAGAGAACTAACAGTTTTACCTTTGTCAGTAATAGGATGCCTTTCTTCGACCAGAATGACTTTTATTATTAACAGAGTTCCCCCTCCTAGATCAAATGTAACAATTTATGAGTAGAAGAATATTTCCTGGACTTTAATGTAATGTAAAATTAGTAAAGAACGTATTTCATGAAAAAATGTTAACTAATAAAGAATTAGAAGTGATTATATGAATAAATTATTACTATGGTGTTTATTAGTTACATTCTGTCTAAATACCGCAGGATGTTCTAATGATATGACTATACTAAACAATAATTCTAAACCTTCAACACCTACGAAGGTTAAATGCATTAACAAAGCGTGGTACAAAAAATATATACCCTGTAATAGTTTATGATAAAGGTCATAAGGCGAAATTATTATATATTAATCCTGCTATAAAAATGTTTTAATTAATTGTTCTAAATATACCTAAAACGACTATCAATAATGGTGGTCTTGTTTATATTGGTGAGATTGTACTAGTATGATAGAATAGATTTAACTGTATGACGTAGGGTGGTTGGTTGCTGTCCTTTCTCTTTTTTTATGTAGAGGGAAAGGAGGTGACTCCTATGATGGAATATTTACTGTCTTTGCTACAAGATTTGTTGAAAGTATTTTTGACAACTCTTGTTACCGGTTATGGAAACAAACTGGTAAGTAATATTAGCAAAAAACGTAAAAGAACCTCCCTACGCCGTCGGAAGCAAAAGGGAAGTTCTAGAAAAAGAAAATAACTTTATTTAGTAACTACCCGCCTTACGGCAACAGTTACCAGAAGAGATGTATCGAGCATCTCTTCTTTTATTATATACCCAAGGTATTACTGTAATACTACTGTAGTAATAATT
This sequence comes from Bacillus cereus group sp. BfR-BA-01441, assembly GCF_022663075.1. Classification (NCBI taxonomy): domain Bacteria; kingdom Bacillati; phylum Bacillota; class Bacilli; order Caryophanales; family Bacillaceae; genus Bacillus; species Bacillus cereus group sp. BfR-BA-01441. Next base: position 23,665 of record NZ_JAKUEU010000071.1, on the reverse strand, counting down.
ATAACAAATGAACATAAAAAATCAATGAGTTAACAATGAATGTAATGGACCAAAGAAAAAACACCCTAAGATGCCTTCTTCCGACTTGAGCCCTCTATAGTAATGCGATGCCAATTAATAAAATTATTTATATAAATAATTTGCTATATCTTTATGTACCCTAGCTGATATAATATATAAGGCAATTATTGGTTAATGAATAGCGTACATGTATTGGGGAGGTACATAAGTCATGGAGTTAATAATTTCTTCATTTGTATTAGTGGTAATATTCTTTATTCTTTCGATATCTTTAAGTGGTAAAGGTCAGCGAATAGCAAAAGAAGTTTTAAAAGAGCTTATTAATGGTCCTGAGGGGAAAATGTTGGTAGGTTTTTTTGGAACTTTAGCAGTTATAGGAGTAATTTTTGTCATTTGGCTTTTATTGAACTAAGCATTCCAGTTACTCAGGCTAATACAAGGTGCAAGAAAATTACTGGATAATTAAAGGTACATATATATTAGGAGGTACATAAACCATGTTAGAGGTAGTTTCGGCATTTTTCTTACTAATTCTCTATTCCATTGTTTATCTCTTTTCAAGTGGAGAAACTAAACAAATAGCAAAAAAAAATATAAAAGAAATTTTTAATAGTCCTGATGGAATAATAATATTAATCGTTGCTGCTGCACTTTTAATCGGGGGGATATATTTATTATCATTATGATTTCAGATACCTTAGCTTAAAACGTATAAGGAAATTAATAGTATACATATAGTAGGGGGTCATAAGTAATGGTATTTATAATTGTGCTATTTTTCATATTTATCATATCTATTATTCTTTCATTATTTTCAAAAGGTGAAACTCAGCAAGAAGCAAAAGAAGTTGTAAACGACATTGTTACTGGTCCTAATGGGAAGACACTCTTAATCGTTGCTTTGGTATTTGTAATCGGAGGGGTATTTATTGTTGGTAGTATTATAAATAATGACTATGAACCAAATACACATCCAAGTATACGAGACGATCGTGATCCTTTAGGATGTGCTCATTATGGTGGCGAATGGGACACCGGCGGTCTTTTTGGAGAAGCTAAATGTGTTTATAATAAAATTGATGAATCGGATAATAGGTAAATAGGTAGTATATAAAGGTCTTATCTTTTTTATAGGAAGATAAGGCTTTTTTATGCATAAAGAAAAGACACCTAAGGTGCCTTACTCCGACTTATGAATCAAATTTATATTTTGTTCACTTTATTCAGTATGGTGATGATGGCCTTGTATAGCAATAGAACTAAATCACGCTATAAGCATTAGCGGACATCATAACATTCAAAATCGGTCTTTTATGTCCACTAATACTTAACTTAAGTTTTGGTTTCGTTACTACACAGACTACTATATCCTCTCTAATGACTGTGATTGCATTGTCAAATACTAAAAGTATAACATCCATTTATATTGTTTTAAGGATTTTATTTCCTCGTATTCCCTCATTTTCTTTTAAAATATCGCTTTCTTCATGCCAGCCTTGTCCATGAACTCAACAGCTTTGATCTTCCCTGCCTTCCATTCCTTGCTTGTTATCCTCTTTCATGTACCAAGCATTAGAATTGAAACCTTTGAGATTACTGTTTCCTTAACCGCAAAGAAAACGCTAAACTTCATATATACTTTTGAGGATGTTCTGTAATACTAATTGGTTTTTATGATAATTATTCATAAGTGGATAATTCACTACGGACCTCGTCTATTGTATCTCTAGCACTTCTTAACGATTTTAAACATTTGCCTAATTTCGCTAAGTCTGTTTGGCTCGCAGCATCTCCATAATTGTCTATAACAAATTGCAAGTTATCCATCGCCTTTAAAATAGATGAATGTAGACCCTTTAATTCTGTTGGGGGTTCTACATATCGTACACTTGAGATGAGATAAGACATTTTATAGAAAACATCGCCTACATCTGAAACCCATGATTTGTTTATAGTACCCTTAATTTCTGCATCAGCCTCTAAAATGCTAAATCGGTTAGCCACATCAGATAGGTCCTTTAAATAATCATTCATAACCCATGCATAATGCTGCTTGTCTAAATGTTTATAATCACTTGTTTCGGCTCTTTGCTTTACTTCTTTTTGATTTCCTATATTTTTTTCATCTGCGGTTAATTCCTCAACTGCTGCTGTAATGGCCTTTATACCTTTTTTGCTACCAATAAGAGCGTCGATAGTTAAAATACTACAGATAAAAATCACAAACATGGCAATCCACTTAGCCCATTTCGGCATAAAAAAACTCCTTACTTGATATATTTCTCCTAAATTATAATACAGGATTAACGCCCATTATAAACACTATGTCTCTTTACCTAATACCTTACCTTCTGTTTTCCCAAAATCGAAATCTTTAAGTAAATCTATATCATGTCAAAAACCCATTTCCAAAATACATTACTAAATTTTAATATAACACTATATTATTTTTCTATCAAGAATATTTTTCCAAACCAAAAATCATTCATAGCCTTCTCTTTTCACCATTAAACCTAATTTATATATGATACATAAAAAAGAGGATCTCCCCATAGTAGAGCAGATCCTCTCTTTCACTTCACATACACATAGGCTTCGTTTGCTGTTACATAATATGTTTTACCTTTACTATTGTGCACTCTATATTGTGATAAATTATTTACAATTACCTTTGTATCAATAATAAATCCTAAACCCATATCTACAGTACCAGCAACATCTTTATCCTGCCAAGATGGAGAATCATAGAAACGTAAATTATTTACTTTTGAAATAACTCTTTTACCATTTACTGTAGCAGGTTCAATGCCTTGGTAACGAATATATGAAGAATCATAATATATCCATTGGTTACCACCAAGATGTAACCAGTTTCCTAATTTACTCCATACTTTATAAGCCTCACCTTTTTGTAACTTACGAATAACTCTATTTTCTGTTGATGGTCCAGATCGGAGATTTACATTGTATCCTTCAATATATGCAATACCATTCGACTCTACTGTATCAGATATTTCATTTGGTTTTTGTGGTTTGGTATCCACTGCAACCGTGCTCCCGTTATAAACCTTTAATACATCTGCTCGGAACTTAGCCTCAGATACGCCATGACTACGAAGATAATCCAGTGGATCTTCATGGTCTGTCCCACCTAATTTATAAGTAATATCCCTATGTGTCCATAATCCTTTAGAGGGATGAATATTTCGTTCTCGCAAGATTTCCCCAATTAATTCTATATATTTTTCATATGAACGTTTAAATTTCAATGGATCACTTGTCTCACACAATTCAATATGAACAAATCTAGCATTTGCTGCTGGACCTGCCCCCCATGCCTGATGTTTTGTAGATGCAATTTGAATCTTTTCATCCCAATCCACTGCGTAGTGAACAAACGCTGAACGCCATGTACGAGACTCATATTTTTGAATATTAATTGCTGGCGCCTCTGGGGTAGCTGTAGAATGTGCTACAACACCTTCATAAGCTCCAACACCATAACGGTATGGTTGTTTTGGTAAATCAGGAATAAATAGAATTCTATCAGCAAGTACATTTGTTTCAATTGATAATACTAAAATAATAGCAACAACTATGGATAAAATATGCTTGTATTTCTTTTTCATTTTCTATCGGCATCCCTTTTTATAATTTTTGTATGGTCAAATAATCCACTAGCTGACAATCCGATAATCATTCCTTGAAATAGATTCATTTTAATATCTTGAGACAAAAATAAAACACCTAGCGTAATGCCAAGTGTTAAATTCAATAACGGAATATATTTTGTTTGCAGTCCAGTTGTTTTTGCAATTTGTGAAATTCCTACAACAACCCCAATCATTGCCGTAATTTCAATCATTACATACCTCCTCCTTTCAAAAAGAAGGTAAGAGCAGCTCCAATTAGTCCACCAATAATAAGGCGTAGGATCCAAGTTGTATTAGCACTGATTTTGTCTAATTGCTTATTAATATTAATAATATCCTTTTCATTACCTGTCGTCCGCATTTCTAAACTTCTAATTTCTAATCGTATATCCTTAATATCTTGCCTTATTTCCTGAATATCACCTTTCACCTCTTGTAAACTATCCATTTTGCCACCTCTTTCCCACTTCTTATTTAATTCAACATAAAAAAGCCTACATTACATACGCTTTGCTTTACATCTCATTATTTTTTTGTTTATCAGCTGTTTACATATACTTCAATAAAATTTCCTGCATTCAATAAATTATTTAAAAAGTTATTAACTTTCATAAATTAATTATCATTACCTGGTGTCATATCTTTATTCGGAGCCGGATTTTGAATGAATTGCATAACTAACTTCTCTAGGGCTTGTATGGTATGATTTGATTAATAATTTGGTTCTGTAATTGATTGTTTTCTGAATTTGTATTCTGTGTTTGAATTGGAGTTTGATTTGTCATTTTGTTATCTCTCCTTGTAAACAACCGAAAACAAACCAGCCTATGTTTGCTATGTTTTTTCTTTCTTCTCAGTTGTTATTTTTGTTAATTCTTTAGTTGTTAATTGCACTTTAAAAATCGTCTTTTTATACCTTCTACTCTTTAATTTTATTCTTTTTTGTTAATACAATGTCTTTATTAACTTGATCAATCGTTTATTTACTGCTTATACTTCAGGAATAAAAAGCTACTTACATGTACCATTCCATGGCGTTAATCAGACAAGCTCACCATTACTGATTTTTATTTAAATTATATCACCTTTGGCAAACCAATATATAAATTACTAATCTAAAATCTTGAATGATCATTTCTTTGGTGACTCTAATTCTTTAATCTTATCTCACATCAAAATGTTCTTCTTTTACCCATGTATTATTTCCAATATCAATATAACCATTGAGTCGTCCAAAAACTCTATATGGAATAGATCCATCTACAAAACCTGTATAATTCCCGTTAGGACCATCATATGTGTTAATACCACCGCCTGGTGGATATTTTGAATAAGCACTGAACCATTGCACATCAAAATGCTCCAGAGCAGCCCATGCCTCGTTTCCTAGACAAATCATAGGATTTTCATACCACGCTGCATCTATAATAAGGTACGGTGTTTTATCATAAATTACCCTCGTAAAATATCCTCCTTGTGGTTGGCTATATAGATTAATCCCACCGTTATTCGGATATTTATTTACAGCAATCCCCAGACCTACTGGCTGTATTGGTTTATTATTATTGTTGTTAAATGCTTTATTTACCTTCTCAATGAATTGATCCAGTCTTCCCTCGTCAAGCATACGGTGTGGACAATGTTTCCCACTCCAGGATTTATGTGTACGTACATTACTAATCGGTATATTGAATTGTTTCATTAACTGAGCAATAACAATTGCTGCATTATCTTCCGCCTTATAATATCTATCCCCACCACTTAAAGAATAGCAAATTTCCACTCCGATGGATTTACGATTACCATTTCCGTTACCATCACCAGCATGCCAAGCATTACGATCAAACGGAATACCTTGTACTGCTTCTTTGTCATCTACTGCAACATGGAACGAAACTGCATTATTATTTCCAATCATATAAGAAATTTCATTTTCAGCTGATGCATCATTGTACGTATTATGTACTGTGATGAATTCTGGCTTCATTGCATTGGGACATTTTATAGCATATTTACTTGAATCCACTAATTTTTTTCTAATCTCCATTACTGAACATCTCCTTTTTATTCTCTCGTTTTTATTACTTAAAATTCTCACTGCATTATTTAGTACATCTAGTAACCTAATCTCCATACGGCCAGCATTTTCTCTAATAAATTCCTTGTCTTCACCTGCTAAAAAAGAAAAAGAGCAACTGTTTATCAGTTGCTCTTCCTTTAATTCCTCTCTACACTCCTACACCATCGTTTTAAACGAATTCATAAAAAAGTATCACACTGCTTCTTCCATTTAATTTGATATTTATAGATTTCAAAATACTATCTCACATTAAAGTGTTCTTCTTTTACCCATGCATTATTTCCAATATCAATATAACCATTTAGTCGTCCAAAAACTCTATATGGAACAGATCCATCTACAAAACCTGTATAATTTCCGTTAGGACCATCATATGTGTTAATACCACCGCCTGGTGGATATTTTGAATAAGCACTAAACCATTGCACATCGAAGTGTTCCAAGGCAGCCCACGCCTCGTTTCCAAGACAAATCATAGGATTTTCATACCACGCTGCACCTATAATAAGATAAGGTGTTTTATCATAAATTACCCTCGTAAAATGTCCTCCTTGTGGTTGGCTATATAGATTAATTCCACCGTTATTCGGATATTTATTTACAGCAATCCCCAGACCTACTGGTTGAATTGGTTTATCAGTATTGTTACCACCATCATCTTTACCCAAATGAGCTAACGGATTCACAGCATTACTTTTACTCGCATTCCAACGTCCTTTATGCAATTCAAAATGTAAGTGTTGGCCACTAGAATCCCCCGTGTTTCCCATAACCCCAATAGTTTGTCCTTGTGAAACATAATCACCTTCTTTTACTGTTCGAGAACCACTACGCATATGTGCGTATACAGTTTCCCATGTAATTCCATCAATTGTATGCACAATCATAATACATTCACCATAACTAGATGAAAAATAAGAACGACTAACTTGACCGCTAGCCGCTGCATAAATAGGGTGATAACCTGCTTCAGCAAGGTCTACCCCATGATGATCTGGTCTGCTACCTCTAAAGCCACTTGTTACTCTCGTTGTATCTGTAGGATAAATAAATTTTGTCATATTAGTCTCCCTTTCTATTTTTACACCATTTAAAAAAGGTACTTAAATGAGCACCTTCGTTCACTGTCTATATTTATTATTTTTTGGATATATTTTAGTTGTTCAAATTTTAAGATGAACAGAACGAAAAGCTATCCTTCATTATTTAACATTAAAATGTTCTTCTTTTACCCATGTATTATTTCCAATATCTATATAACCATTTAATCGTCCAAAAACTCTATATGGAACAGATCCATCTACAAAACCTGTATAATTTCCGTTAGGACCATCATATGTGTTAATACCACCGCCTGGTGGATATTTTGAATAAGCACTAAACCATTGCACATCGAAGTGTTCCAAGGCAGCCCACGCCTCGTTTCCAAGACAAATCATAGGATTTTCATACCACGCTGCACCTATAATAAGATAAGGTGTTTTATCATAAATTACCCTCGTAAAATGTCCTCCTTGTGGTTGGCTATATAGATTAATTCCACCGTTATTCGGATATTTATTTACAGCAATCCCCAAGCCCACCGGTTGTATTGGTTTATTGTTATTACCAGCTTCATCAAAATCTACATATTGTTTAACAATTTCAGAGTAGAAGAAATTCCCTCCGTTTTTATATCGATAGCCACCATTGTAAGCAACAGCGATAGGGTTACTATATTTCACCATAGCACCAGTTGTATTTCCAAGTGATGGCGCAACAACCGTTTTAGAATACAAATCTGCTACCGGTAATGAATGCTGTTTATTGTTAGAAGCTAACCAGCGCAGGTAAGCTCGTCCAAAATTATACGATTGAACAATGGCACTTAAATCTGTAATACCATTCTTCTTTGCATCATCAAAAGCTCCCTTTAAATGCTTTACTCCGTAATAAATTGAATCTTTAGGATTTTTAATTGTATTCATTGGCCAACCTTGTGATTCACTGGACTGCATAATATCGGGTGTTGTTTCAGAGTTCCCTCCACTTTCCACCATAATAATTCCAAGCACGTAAGGAACTAACTCAGGTACACCTTGTGCAGAACATTCGCTTTCTACCATTGATTGCCAACGTAACACTTGTTGTGGCAGGTTTTTTGTTTTAACTGAAGCAGCTAATATACTCATTACTAAATCTCTCCTTATTTTCCTATTATTTTTTCTATAAAATTCTTAATCTACTAAGTACATCTAACACTTAAATGAAAATTATTCTTTAAAATTACTTCATGTAGCTCACCTTCTTTCACAACAAAAAGAGCAACAATAAAAATAGTTGCCCTTTCGTCGAAATCTTATATTACTACTATAAATCACTTTTTCAATACTTTCTGTACACTGCATGTATCCTACAAAAAGGTAACATTAAAACTCATCTACAAACTTGACAATCTTTCTTATTTCAGCATGTTTGCGTCGGATATAGCCTGTACTATAATGCAGTTCAAACGCTATTTGTTCTAAGGTCATTCCATCAACATACTTCATTTTGAGTATTTGATGATCTAATCCTGTAAACTTATTAATTAAAATCTTTAAATCAAATACTTCATTCATCTTATGTCCTAATTCATATTCAATAGCTTCAATCCGATCTTCTACTTTAGCCCCTTCCGATTCAGCAGTTAATCGCACATTTTGCAAGTCCCCACTAATCCAGCGCTTTAACTCTGCTTTTGATTTGTCTAAGTTATATTCTAAATATACAATTTCTTCTTGTAGTTTCTGATAATCTTTGAGCCAGTCAAACATATAATAATCCCCCTATTTTTCTTTATTTAAATTCTGCTTTTATTTTTATCACCAAAGATAAACTAACCTTTATTATCAATTTAATAAAATTTATAAATATTTATTATGATTTATATTTTTTTAATAAAGTTTTTAATCTCTCACGCTCTTCTTCAATAGTTAACTCATTATTTTGTATAGGCTGCTCTTCTGGAATATCTTCTTTTTCATGTAACCATTCTGGTACCATTTCATTTCGATTGGTATTCCCTGACCCAAATTGTTTTTTATTCTTACCAAGATCAAACTGTGCATCTAGCATAGCTACATCCTGGAGTGTTTTTACCTTTTTGGCTTCCCAATTTTTAAGAATCCCACGTACATATCTCCACTTTGGTACATTTTCATCAATTGATCTATTTACTGCTTCCCCAATTAGTTCACTACCTAATGATTCACAAAATGCACCAAGCTCTATAATTGCTATTTCACTTAATGAAATTCTATTCTTCATCAAAAATTGATGACTTATTTTAAAATCTTCATTTGTTAATTTTTTTGAGAGTAAACTTTGTTTATTATCATGAATATGATTTATATTTTGTATATCAGTATTTAGTTCTTTCGTACTTTGTATATTAGTATTTAGTAGCTTGTGATTTTCCACCGGTAGGTTACCAGCAACAGGTTTTCCAGCAGGTGGGTTTTCCACTGGTGGAAAATCGTCCATTGGGATTTCGTAAATAATCGTCTCCCACCTAACAATTTTGTTTTTTTCATCTCTAACAGGAAATCTTTTAATATATCCGTATTCTTTTAATTCCTGCATTCCAGCTCTTAAGCTATTAATACCGTCTTTTGCATGTTGCGATAATTCTTCTCTATAAAACACCCAATCATCTGGAAGTGTGAGTATGTAAGCTAATATTCCTTTCGCCTTCCAAGAAAGCCTCTTATCCTTTAGACCGGTATTATTAATAACAGAATAATTATTATCTTTTTTTACTCGAAAAATCCCCATAGTATCTACCTCTCATATTTTCAAACCTTTGTTTACCTACTTATTACATTCTTTAACTGTCCATTCACAGTTCTCTCATTCTGTCAAAATCAATAAATTCTTTTGCGATACCTATATCTCATCAACAAACCTTCTGCACTTGTTACAATCTCTAATCCAATCCCTCCATTATTATTAAAATTTCGAAGGTCCGTACTCACTACCTTTAACTTCCTCCTAACAAAATCTATTTTTCATTATTCTCAAACCAGAGCGAGGTTAAAAAGAACTTAAAGTTCGATTTATTGCTAAAAAAAATATCATCTACACTCTTATCAAAAAACTGTGCAATCTTTCTAGCTGTCTCCATTGATGGAGTTCTTTCTTTTTGATCAATCATTCGAATATAGCGCTCAGTTACTCCGCAATAGCTAGCAATTTCTTTATATAAGTTTTTTTTCGGATCGTACATTTTATTTCCCATTATCCCACCTCCATAAGAACAATTAGTTCTAAATACAAGATTAAAGAACTAATTGTTCTTTGTCAATGCACAAAAGAACTTTTTGTGCTAAAATGAATTCAAAGAGAACAATTAGTTCAATTAGAGAGGTGAACAATGTGATAGGACTTAGAATAAAATCCTTACGAAAAAAAGAGAATTTAACCCAAAAACAACTGGCAGAAAAAATCGGGGTATCCCAAAGAATGATAGGTTACTACGAATCAGAAGAGAGGTTCCCTCCACATGATGTTCTCAGTAAATTAGCTGATTGCTTTTCAGTTTCAGCTGACTATTTACTTGGTCGATCTGTTACAGACGAACCAAACGAACAAGTAACGCCAAAAGGTCAGAAAGATATAGCAAAAAGAATGGAAGAAATAAAGAAAGATCTACAAGGCGAAGATGGCTTAATGTTCTCTGGTGAACCTATGAGTCAAGAAGCGGTAGAGTCATTATTAGATGCGATGGAGTACATTGTAAAACAAACAAAAGTAATCAATAAAAAATACGTGCCTAAGAAATATCGTAATCCAGACGATAACTGATGCAAGCTTAGGAGGGAAAACATTGAAATTCGTCATTAGAGATCTAGTCCAACAACTTAGCACCAAATACAACACGACAAACCCCTATGAGCTTGCGGATTACTTGAAAATACATGTACTGACATGGGATTTACATGAAGAAATAAATGGTTTTTATAAATATGAAAAAAGAAATCGTTTCATTGTTATTAATACTAATTTATCTCCATCTATGCAGAGAACTGTTTGTGCTCATGAATTAGGACACGCAGTTCTACACACTCATGCAAATACACCTTTTTTGCGTAAGAATACATTCTTTTCCGTTGATAAATTAGAGATAGAAGCAAATACGTTTGCTGCGCTTTTGTTAATTGACAAAAAGACCATTCAACCTGGTGATACAAAAGCATGTATAGCATACAAAAATAATATTCCAGTTGAACTATTAGAATTCTATAAACCTTTTTAAAAGGACTACAAGCTTCATATGGCTTGTAGTCCGTCTTATTCATCACAAAATGATTATCCTTTACGCGATTAACTGAATAACCCAATGCTCATGATAGTATATTTTAAAGAAAATAAAGAAAAGACACCCTAAAGTGCCTTCCTCCGAATTGAAACCTCTTAATTACATTGCATTATCTTTACATGAGAAAAGAAGATATCAATTAAGATGCCTTCTTTTACTTGTACAATTGATGTTAAGAAGATATGCATTGCCTAAATACGATAAAAAAACATAACAATCATCGAGTAAACTTATTATAGCAGCAATACTTGAACTACCCCCACTTTCAATTGATCCCCCATTTTGGAGGGACTATAAATTTAATATGCTATTCCCTATCCATTTCGAAATCAAACCTTTATAAAGTATTTTAAGTTTTTCTTTATGGCCCTAATGATTTCTCATTTCATTAAAATAGAATTATAAGAAAATATAGATTTTTTTCTCACTGAATATATATGCACTAATTGTAAACTCTAATTGATGTAATAACATGATTAAATTAGGAGGATTTATATATGACATTAAGAAATTATAATGTTTTAAAAGGAAAAGCTGTTAATACAGACGTAGCTAAGTCTGGAAAACCACATTTTGAAATCCATGTTAAAGATGAGCAGAACCACGATTACAGAATAGCTGTTAACATTGAGTCGGGATCACGTCCATCTGAAGTCCTTTACTTTGCTAGTGAAAATTTCAATTCGGACCAAATTACAAAATTACCAAAATTAAATTCTGGATTCACTTCGATAACCAAAAACAATAGAGACATTGCTCTAGACTATATTCGTGGAAATTTATTCGATCCAAAGCAAATGATTGCGCTCCCTCCAAATAAACCAGGTGAAAATAACGATTTAAAAGACAAAATTGAGGGATACATAAGTGAAGCGATGGATAAGAAAGCAACTCTATATGCTTTTGGCGAGGCATGGGGCCCCGAGGAAAATGAGCCAGATAAATATTTTGGTTTTGTACCTGGTAGCGGTATACATGATATTCATATGAATCAAGGTAATATCGCTAGATGGAAATCTGATGATGGAATATGGCAAGATGGCGGTCTTCTTATTCATTTTGAAGATGAAAATAGATGGGTAGGAATATTCTTAGCTTTCCAATCTCAATCGTGGTGTACAGATGAAAATGGCCATGCCACTAAACCAGCCAAACAGTGTGATCATTTACATTCAAATCATTAAGTTATAACATGGGTACTTTTAGACATGCATTAAGTTGCATTCTAAAAGTACCCAATATCAATGCTTTATCCATTTATATTACCATTATATAAGCTGACCTTATTTCATTTTCTAGTTATCGTTCTACGTAAACTCGAAACTACTTTTTAGGTTTCTTAATCTATCCCCTCTTCCACTTTCAATACAGTTGCATATGCAAACCTATCTAATCCAATATTTAAAATAGTTTTCAAAATTCCCTTTTTTATTACTAAATTCTAATATTAATTTTTAAGTCTAATACATTTTTAGAATTAAATAAATATAATTCTAAAATCATAAATACTTTATTCTTTCCAAAACTGTTCCAATAGAATGATAATCACGGTACCCACGAGTAATCCATTCCTTAAAACATATTGTAAGGAAGAAGGAATGCCACTAAATACGCTTTCTGGAAGAAACATTATTCCTAAACTGATTAATAATGTAATTCCTAATATAGTTAATCGGCGTTGATTTAATTCTTCGCGTAAAATCGATTGAAATGAAATGCCTATTACTTGGACAAATGTTGCTAAAAGTGCAGCATTTGCAATAGGACCTGGAAGCAAGGATATAAAGCTTACGATTGAGGGAACAAAAGAAATTCCTGCTAATATAAGACTTGCTATAAGGAACGACTTCACCTTTCTTTGTCCTGTTAATTGAATAAACCCTGCTGATGCAGGTAATGGTACAATACCAATTGTAGAAAACAACGACGAGATAATATGTGATATACCTCCGACCCATACACCACGGTTCAGTGTTTGCTTTTCATTTTCTTTAGATAACGGAGCCACTTGTTTTACAGCTGAAATAGCCGCAATTGTATTTGCAACTAAAAGAAATGTAAATAAAGTTGCAGTTAGGGTCATTCCAATATCCAATCTAGGTGTGCCCCAAGCAAATATCTCTGGTAACTTAACTAGCGTTGTGTATGTAGGCATATAAGATGCTTTTCCTAAAAGAGCATACGAAAGCCAACCACATAAAATTCCAACTAACACAGCGTAACTTTTCATCCATCCTTTCCCTTTAATTGATAAGAAAATAATAAGTACAAAAGCAAAGAGCGCAATAGTAGCTGTTGTATAGTCAGGATGAGTTGCAGATCCTTGTAATGACATCATTCCTTTTAGTAACACACCACTAAGCTGAAGTGCTAAGATTAAAAGAAAAGTTCCTGTGACTAAAGGGGTAAATAAACGTAAGATTCGATGAACAAGCCCTGTTATACCAAGAACGAAGAGTAATATACCTGCAATAATTAACCCACCTTCTAAAAGTTGCAACACGTCTTTTGCACTTTGTCCCTGATGCATAGCAACTTGTCCCAGTATGACAAATATACTTACCCATGAACCGGCTGGACCATCCGCTATGGGATAGCGATGCCCAAACCATGCTTGTATAAATGAACTTATTCCCACGACTAAAAAAGTTCGCTGCATTAATGTTGAAATATCTTCTACTGATAAATGGAATATGCCACCAATAATGATAGGCAATGCAATTGCATTTGCTAATAAAAAAACAAACCACTGTAGAATATTAAAGCTTGTATTAAAGTATTTTTTATTCATATTATTCTCCTTTATCGAAAAAGAATCTCATAGTAAAAATCCATCCTTTCTATACAGTTAAATTAAAAAGGATGGATTTTGTAACTCTATAAAATCATTTTAATTATATAGATAGATTTTTAATTAATTACCAAGTACGGAACGGTAAGAATTTCCCGTTAAGTGTAATAACGATACGAGGATCGCCACCTTTTGGATCTTCTTGTGTATCCACACCTAGATTGAAGTTGATTGCACTCATTACACCTTCTCCAGCTTTTTCTAATATTAATTCTCTAAGAGTTGGGGCGTATTGTAACATCATTTCATATAATCGATATAAGATTGGGTCTGTAGGAGGCATTTGCATTACTTGACCTCTAAGTGGAACTACTGTTAATGCCTGAACTACTTCTTCATCTAATTCTAATAGTTTACCGATTTTTTCTGCCTCCGGACGTGTCATTGTAGCCTGCCCTAATAATGCTGTTACAACCCAAGTCTCAGAGTTTTCACTTACTTTTGAAATTTCTTCCCATGTTAAACCTTTTGCGATTTTTGCTTCCATAATTTTTTGCGTAGCTTCTTGTCTATTCATATTTAATAACTTCCCTTCATTTAAGTAATGATTAATGTTTCATACCATTTAATGTTTTATATCCATCAACTACTACATCTAATTTACCTGTGTGAGGATCAATAACTAAACCATGTACAGGAACATCTTTTGGAATAAGTGGATGATTTCTTACTAAATCAACATTAGCTTGAGTCGAATCACAGATATCATCGAATCCAAATAGCCATTTTTCAAGGTCAACACCAGCATATTCAATTGCTGCTAAAATTTCTGGTGAAGCTACTCCACGATCTAATATTTTTTGAAGTGTTCCTTTGGGATTAGTTTGGCTTGCACCACATCTATGGTGTCCGATAAGAAAGATTTCATCTGCATTTAGATCATATACTGATGCTACAACACTTTGCATAACACTATCGAAAGGAGAAGCAATCTTACCACCTGCATTTCTGATAACTTTTGCATCTCCATCGTGTATATCTAAAGCTTTTGGAAGTAGCTCAATTAAACGAGCATCCATGCAAGAAACAACAACCATACGTTTCTTAGGTATTTTTGTTGCTTCACGGGGGGCGTATTTCTTATTTTCTACAAATTTTTCATTGAACGATAAAATATCTTGTAATAACATATTTGTAACCTCCTTTAAATCTAGATGTATTTTTTTGTTGCGTCCTCTGTGTTATAAGTAAATATAACTGATAAACAATGCGATGTAAGAGGATAAACTTAGTATAGTGAATTGTATCGATAAGCTGAATAAGTTGGCGAAACACTTTCGGCTTTTCTACTTTCACGATGAAAGGATTGGTTTATATTATTGATCAAACAGATTTTGAGATACTGAAATTATTAGGAGAAAACTCAAGAATACAATGGAAAGAACTAGGTCAAAAAATACATATGACTGGGCAAGCTGTAGGAAATCGAATTAGGAGATTAGAGGATTTAGGGATTATTGAACAATATACAATCGCTATAAACCGAATCAAACTAGGACAAACCGTGACTGCATTTGTTACTTTGTTTGTCACATCAGCTAATCATCAAGAGTTTATGAATTTCTTTCAAAAAGAAGAAGAAATATCTGAAGTACATCGTGTAAGTGGTGAAGGATGTTATTTATTAAAAACACATTTTGCTTCTAATGAAGAATTGGATAACTTTCTAGGGAGACTATTAAAGTATGGGAATTATCGTGTTAACCTATCAATAGGAAAGTTAAAATAAAGTCTCTTTTCTTCGGAGGGGATACGTTATTTTCTACTTCTTATTTGTATAGAGAAAATAAAGTTGTTAACTTTTTATCTTGGATAGTAAGAGCCTTACTATAATTTGTGTTAAATAGACTAAACTAATAAGAGGATATTATGTTCAATATATGAGCATATATCCTCTTTTCTTATACATATTAGATTAGTTATACAGATATTTAAAAGTTCTTCTGTGCCAACGGCTATCGCTTGAAACAGTAACGGAAAGTAATCTTTAATCATATAAATCGCTTTGTATTCACTCAGCTCCTGCTTTGTCTTTTCAAGCAGAAACTGTCGCATTTGAAACATCGTAGAAGAATAGAGGAGAATGCCGATGAGTTGTCCATATAAATGACACTCTAGGCGTTCTCTTTTAATATTTTTACATTCATCAATTTTTAAAAATGACTTCCACGTTTTAAACAAAATTTCAATCTGCCAACGAAGTGAATACAATGAATGCACGTAGTTCGTTGGTACTTCTTCTAACGACGTGTTCGTGATATATACATTCATACCCATTAAACGTTTACTTTTATCCTGCATGACAATGCCTTTCTTCTTTTCACGTATCGCTTGCTTTTTCAGGCGTGTTTGCGTTTGATCATTGGTTAAACGATGGATAATGACACGTGCTGGAAGCTTCTGATTTTGCCCAATGTATGCCTCGAAGATTTCTATCGTTTCACCAGGGATTAGGCTCGACATCATTTGTGTCATATCAAGCTGTATGTATTCTGTTTGCTTTTTTAACGTGCCGTTGTTGAAGTATTCTGGCTCAGGGTTCTTGATATAAATGCGTGTATTCCGCTTCAACCGCGAGATATAGTAAGCCTCTTTATCATGAATCGTTTGTAAGTCTCCTAAATCGAAGTAACCAAGATCACGTAAACACAAATCGCCCACTTCTACGGTTTCAAGGCAGATGGTGCCGTATGTTTTATCATTATTCTTTCCTGGTCCAAGCTGCACGTTAAGAAATTGACCACTAAGTAAATCATATTCCAATTGGATTTTCACGCCTGCCGTATTACTACTCCCACCTGAACCTTGATAGTCAGTGGCGAAATGGTCAGGCAGTTGAAACACTGTTGCATCTAAAATACGGATACGCTTGAAAACAGAAGTATACGGAGACGAAATCTGTATAGATGAGATCAATTTTCGGCTTAGTAGTTCAGCTAGTATGTGTTGTAAAAATTGAACGGCTGCTTTATTAAATCGTTGGTTCAGTCCCTCGGGACTGATGAGCACTTCTGTCGAGGCTTCTAAACAGCTAGATAACTGAGTTAAAGACGTCGTAGCGATATTTTTGTTCATCCATACACATAAAGCGACTAAATCTTTTGCTTGATACTTACTGGTTCGTTGTACGAAACCAACATCTCTAGCAAGATTCCGTAAGGTATTTGGAGATAAAAAACGTTAAATCTCTTGAACAAATTGTTGTAATTCGTTAGAAACAGACATAAAAAACGCCATCCTTTCCTATGATTCTACAGAAAGAATAGCGTATTTTTTTCATTTTAGGGGGATTTTATTTTGTTAGCTTGATAGCGATGGGGTCTTCCCAGTAAACTGCCAAAATAATAACTAACAGAAAAAAACCTTATTTAAATTTCTGAATGGTCAAATCCTACTCACCATTTTATTGAATAAAGATAAAAACCACTCAAGTCATTAATATTTTTTTAACTTTCTGTTGCTATTTTATTAAGCATGCATATATTTAATTTATTCTGAGATAAAAAAGGTGGTTGATGAAATCATGAGTCATTTTTTTAGACTTAGGTATCTAGATATTTCTGGTGAATATCAAGGCAATATTCAGGTTGCAAATTACACACCTGACCAAATTTATCTAGGGTTCTCAAATGGTAATGTAAATGGAGTTATATCACGTAACGGCACTCCACAAATATACCTCACCGGCACGTATAATAAGGAATCAGGTAGTATATTTCTTAAGCAGATTGTAATTCCGCCTACCCCCGCATTGATAATCGATGGCCTTGTTTCAAGTACAAGTATTCCAGGAAAAAAGATTGATATAAATGGAACTATATGGACCAATATAGGTAATTTAAATGTTAGTGCAACTCTCACAGTCCTCCCTTAATGTAGAGTATAATTAATGCTTTTAACTGGCTCCCACATTTGGGTAGAATGTATAAATTCAACTTGAAAACAATAGACTAAGACTGCCCAGGATCCCAGAATAAAAAGAAAAAGCGAGAGAATTAAGTCTCACGCTTTTTTAATCCTTAACAGAATATTATCTTTGTCTTTTTCCAAGCGTCTTTATGAGAAAGGTTCCATTCTGTAATACTATTTTCTAAATTTACCTGTCCGTTATCTCTCAAAATAAGATTGTGAAGAATTATACTTAAAGTAACGGATGCGTTAATTGAAGAAGAAAGGACCTAACATATTAGTCATATAAAATATGTTAGGTCCTTTCATTTATTTATCTTTTTTTAATTTAGGTCTTGATAAAATATTTGTAGAAAGGCTCTTATATTTGTTTAGTTTCTATTCATTTATATGTTCTTGTACTCAACAAAAGCAATAATAAATTTGTTTAGATCTATTCAGCTAAAGCACCAATTAGTTCAAGAAAGATTTTCAAACAACTTTATTGAACTCCTTCCACTCTGCGACCATACAACCTATTATAAGTAAAAACAACTCAATTCTCTAACATGTATTGTGGAACAACTTTTTTGCCTACTATTTTAAATTCAATTTCCCCATTTTTCCCATATATTAGTTCTATAATTGGAATAGTTACCATCGATTTTTCTTTCTTTTTTCTTACTACTTCTAAGTCAATTATTTTCATCTTACAATCTCCTTTATTTCTTATAAACAAGTAGAAAGCACTCATTTGAGTGCTTTCTACTTGTTTATAAGTGGACCTTGTAGGACTCGAACCTACGACCGAACGGTTATGAGCCGTTTGCTCTAACCAGCTGAGCTAAAGGTCCAAAGCCTAAATCTTACTCATAGAATGTATTTATATATAACATTTTACCACATAAAATATCAATTTATTTTACTTTCTATATAATATGCATATTTGCATCATGTTAATAGTGTTTATACTTCGCACTCCATACACTTTCTATGTAGTACTATCTTTTCATACCTTTACCGAAGTTTTTTTTACAATAAAACATAACCTTACGATTAAAATTTAATACCTATATACCTTTTCATTTTACTAAATATAAAGAAGTTACTCTAATTACAGTAACTTCTTTTCATAATTAACGACTTATTCTCACTATTCCTTATAAATATTCGATTAATAATGTTTCAATGTGTTTAATCGAACTTTCATATAGCCATTTCAAAAAACTGCAAAAAGATTATCATTTTACAGTTGGTTATATTTTTTATTACTTCCAAATGCTTTTTCTACAGGATATTTCTCTGCATTCTTTACCAACTTAGCGTGTACTACTTCTTCTAGATCAATATTTAATTTATCACTTAGCATAAGTAAATAGATCATTACATCGGCCATTTCTTCTTTTATTTCCTGCATTTTCATTTCTGTTGCTTCTTCACTGGACTTCCATTGAAAAGTCTCAAGCAACTCTGATGCTTCTAAATTTAAGGAAATTGCTAGATCCTTCGCATTATGAAACTGACTCCAATTTCTCTCATCTCGAAATTTTATTACTGCCTTTTGCAAATCCTCCATGACTATTGGATCACCTCTCAATTACTTACGATCTCTTTAAAACAAAACTCATGACATCTAGAATTCCATCTAATTAACCTTAATCCAGATATAATCATCTTCATATTTAACATTTAATTTTAATCGAATCCCCTTCATATAGTCCTCTAATTTTCTTGTAAAATCCTCATCATTAAATTGATCATATTTATCTATGCCTAGATATAACTTAAATATATTCCCTTTCGTTAAATCAAACTCCCATTTTAAAAAATTATGTAGCATATTTTCCTTACTCATGTAGTGATTAGCTTCCATATAATCTAGTAATTCATATAGATTATAGTATACCAAGTTATTTGGTTTAAGCTCTTCACATTTGGGGCAATATTCTCTATATCTATCTTGTAATTGCATAATCATTTCTGTCCCACATTGATTACAGTTATACATGTACCATTCCCCTTTACTGGATAACCCAATTCGTCTCTCTTATGTTCTTCCTGTCCTTGAAATTAAAAATTATTCTATTTTACTTTAAAAATATTCCTCTTATGCCACTTAAAATATAATTTATTCTCCGGTTGAATTCCTATCTTAGTTTTTGGTATTAATCCAAATTTCAAATAATCTGTTTCTACTATTAATGAGGAAATATGCAATCGTCCCTGTCCATCAAATGTGATAAACCCTTTATCATAAAGAGCATCATGATTACAGCACAGTAGTACACCGTTATACGGATCTAAGCGTTCCATACTTGTACTATCTTTCCATGGCTTAGAATGACTTGCTCTTAACAATTCGGGTAAATTTATTCCGCATAATGCACATTTCCTTTTCCAAATCCCCATTAACTCCTCTCTAAATTTTTGCTGTCCAATTCGGATTTTCGCTTTTACTTCGGATTCCGTCTCAGCTATAACTGGAATTAATGTGTTGTTTTCTATCCTTCTTACCGGATCAACTGCTAACTCTAATTGCTCATCATTTATTTTATAAATGTTTGCATCACCAATTAGTTCCATTAATTTAAGGGCTAATTCTTCATTACATGGATATAAATAACCTTGATTTCCATTTGCATCTGATTGGAACGGTGAGTATTTTATCGGTAACAGTTGTGATATTACTTCAAAATTCTCACGTATATTTATTAATGTGTCTAATTCATAATATTGTAAAGGCACTAAATAACCCTCGTCATTCCATTGATCATGGCTTTTCATGCTCGATGGCTTATTACAACCTTCTACAGCAATACTAACTGCTACAATGTTTCCTTTTACATAATGAAAGACTTGATCTCCCTTTTTTACTTCCATCATTCTTTTCCATGAATGGGGTACATTACCGCCTTTATCTTTTTTGGGTGACCAAATAATTCCTAGTTTTTTTTCCTCTTGATATGTATGCCCCTGCATAACAATAAAATGATTCATATACTCTCTCCTAAAGCGTTAACTCATTACGCTGTTTTTCTATTTAATATAATACTAAAAAACTCTCCTATGTTTAGCAAATTGCCTGTTTTATTTTAAATAAAAGACAACCTTCTCTAAAGAAAAGTACTTGTATTCCTTTTACTTAACAATAGAGAAATTCAACTTTATAACCATTTATAAAAACAAAAGAGTTGACCCAAAAGGCCAACTCTTCTATTTAAAACTCTTTATTTCTCTTCTTCTTCTTTTTTTGCAATTTCCCGTTCATTTTTAGCGATTAAATCATGAAAATGTTCTTCTTTGTTTTCTTCAATATAATTCATAAGGTCTTTAAGTTCCATTTATATCGCCTCCTGTATTTATTATATCAATAATATAATAAAATGTCAGGATAAAATCTATTAATTATTTTATAAAATTTATACGATATAAATGACCTAAAAAACAAGGACTGACTTATCGTAAAACTGATCATTTCGAGATTTATCAACAATAATTTCTTTTACTCGTTTTGATTCTTTAAACGCAAAAACTTCTGGTTCCTTTCCTGTATTATCATATAAAGTATAGCAATCTATTAAATCTTTAATTTTAGAAAATGTAGTAGCTACTCTCATATGACTTTCTTCAATAATATGTTCAGGAACCAATCTTCCTGTTACTTTAAAACGCACATTAGATCGTTCCAAGGCCACTTTTATTGGGACATCCACAATGATTGCTTTAATACTGAAACCCGCTTGTCTTAATTGTTGAATTAACTTTATGTATTTCACTTCATTTTTCATTGTACCATCATACATAAAGTTTAGTTTTCTTTTCATGCAGATCTTTAATAGTTTCATGGTAATATCACTACTTTCATCATGAACTAAAAAAGCTGCTTGTTTCATTGACTCAATATCTTCAGATTCCATTGCATCTTGATACTCTGGTATTTTTTCTTTAATCTTATCAGGATCTATCCAAATCATATTTTGTTTCTGAAGTTTATACCCCTTAATTACTAACTCTCCAATTGAACTTTTTCCAGCAGCAGAACCACCACCAAGTAATATAGCTTCAGGTTCCTGCTCTTGCTGTAATTGACCTTTTAGAAATGATTCAATAATCTCATTATGTAAAAGCTTACGTTCTATTGTGTACTCTCCATTAATGACGTACTTTTCTCTAGTTGTTTTCAATTTTCATTCTCCTCTTCTATAGATACATTATTATGTCCCTTTAAAAATTAGAGACCTTATCCTTTAACTGCACTTATTACTTCAGTTTTTTGAGATTTCTATACGAGATTTCCCTTACTATAATTTCATATAACTCTTTTATCTAAGTTTGCTATCCTTTATTTCTTATTCCTTCTAAACAACCGTCCTTCTCTGTGACTCAACACCTACTACATATATCTACATAAACAAAAAAAGGGCTTCTTTAAGTCGATTAATTGTGCATAGCAAAATAAGCTTTATACACTAATCGGCTCAAAGAAGCCCTTTCATAATCAAAACAAGAACAAAACTTGTTTCTACAACTCTACCACAACACATAAGGTGTGGGAATAAACGGAATCAAATAGACAAACAATATAACTATATATTACATAATAAGGTTTTTATTATCAAGAAAATTTATAAAATTATTCTTAACACAAGTATTTTACTGGTTTCCATCAGATAATTCCTTCCTCTAAAATATGAAATTTTAAAGCATTAATAAATTATAAAAGGACAGCTATCCTTAGATAACTGTCCTTTTATTAAATATACAATAAATATATTATTCTTATCGTATATCAATTATTCAAACTTAATATTTATTAAAATGGTAAATATGGTTTTGGATCTACTTGTCCACCTATATACTGATTCTTAATTTCGAAGTGCAAATGGTTCCCAGTAGAATCACCTGTACTACCTACTTTCCCTATTACTTGGCCTTGTTGTACATGTGCTCCTACAGTAGTTAAAATTGAGTCCATATGACCGTATAATGTCCAAAGTCCGTCTTCATGTCTAATAACCACTGCATTTCCATATCCACCAAATCCTTGACCTCTTACACCAAAACCAGCAAATTCTACAGTTCCTGATTTAGATGCCATTATTGGTGTACCCTTTGCCGCTGAGAAATCAATACCTTTATGCACTGTCCCCCAACGACTTCCATACCATGAGCTAACATTTGGATTTTTGATAGGCATTTGATATTTAGAAGAACCCGAATCGGTTTCATGCGGATTCATCCACTTGTCGCCTTCCCATGTTTTAATCTTTAACCAACCACTAGTTGTCCCATCTATTATTCTAAAATTCTGCGGACTATATACTGCTCCAGCGTTTGCTTTGCCTGAACTAAATGAAGGCTCGTTATACGCATAGAATGATTTGTTTATGAATCTTTCTTCTCCATCTAGATTCAGCCATTTCTCGCCTTCCCATGTTTTAACCTTCAACCAGTCACTAGGTGTCCCATCCACAACTCTAAAATTCTGTGGATTATATAATGCTCCAGCGTTTGCTTTTGCTGCATTAAATGAAGCTTCGTTATACGCATAGAATGATTTGTTTATAAATCTTTCTTCTCCATCTGGATTGATCCACTTATAACCTTCATAAGTACTTACCTTCATCCAGCCATTTTCTTTTTTTTCTACTACTCCCCAATTTTGTGGGTTAAATGGTTCTCCATAATTTGCTTTCTTTGCATTAAATGAAGGCTCATTATACGCATAAATCGTTTTGTTGACAGTAATTTGTTCAGACGTAGGATTCATCCATTTTTCGCCTTCCCAAGTCTTAAATTTTAGCCAACCATCTGTTGTTCCATCTACTATTCTA
>NZ_JAKUEU010000070.1:0-27223 GCF_022663075.1 Bacillus cereus group sp. BfR-BA-01441 | reverse complement strand
GTGGAACTAACTGTGAAAGATAGTAGAGGAAAAGAAAGTATAGAACAGACAAAAGTTACTGTAAAACAAGATCCGCAAACAGGCGGGTCCCTTGAAGAAGAGAAGATACTCTCGTTTAATACGCTTGTAAAAGGAAATCTGGTTACTCCTGATCAAACAGATGTTTATACGTTTAATGTTACAGATCCAAAAGAAGTAGAGATTTCTGTGGTAAATGAACAAAATATTGGGATGACATGGGTACTTTATCATGAATCAGATATGCAAAATTATGTAGCTTGTGGTGAAGATGAAGGAAATACTATAAAGGGAAAATTCGTAGCGAAACCAGGGAAATATTATCTGAATGTGTATAAATTTGATGATAAAAATGGTGAATATTCACTATTAGTAAAATAAATTCATTTCCGATATGTATACGAGAGTTGTATTTTAGGAGGAGTCTGTCACGATAGGCTCCCCCTATTTTTTTATTTATAAGGATGAAACTAAGCTTCCAACCTGTGTTCCGATTGGGAGGCATACAGGTGACACTCCAGGATTTAGTACTTTTGCTGAAGTACACTTGACGGAGAACGCATGCTTGTTATCAGGTTTGAGTAATACGAAAAGCGCTAACAGTCAGGATTCTTCTTCCATTTGGTGAAAAGGAAAAAATTTCCACATAACAATAATTTCTCAAGTAGAATATTTTGTTATGTGGAAAATAAAGTAAAATGAATATTTACGTTATAGAAGAAGCGCTGTGAAATATTGTTTATATTAAGATTTTTTGTATATTTCAATAATTAATTCTATTGGCTTTCATTCCAATCAAAAAACTGTCATAAAAAAAAGAGGGGGAAGACATTGTTTGCTAAAATTTGTTTGTAAAAGCTTTTAACCTGTTAAGAGCAATCCTAAGGTAGACTATTAATTTCTTTAATAATTTTTGCTTTCCTTTAGTACTTGGCATAATGCATTAAAAAGTTTAAATTTTGAAAGGAGAATTTGACATTTTATATATATAGTATTTTTTATTGTATTCCTAACCATTCAAAGAGAAGGGGATGTGATTAAGGTGAATAATACATATAATGAAAAGACGCATACATTGATTAAACAATTATTAAAAAAGTTTTCACCAAAAGTTCCTGGCTTTGCATATATGGCCAGTTTTGATAGCGGAGTAACGTATAAAGGTGCAGTTGGCTTAGCTTCTATAGAGGAAAATCTACCGATAACCACAAAGAGCGTTTTTAATATCGCCTCAGTTTCTAAACAATTTACAGCGTTTTCTATATTACTCTTAGAACAAGAGGGAAGATTGAGTTTAGATGATTCAATTGTAAAGTTTGTCCCTTCTATAGGAACATATGCTGAACCAGTAACATTGAGGCATCTAATTCATCATACTGGCGGACTAGTTGATTATATGGAATTGGCTCATGCAGAAAATATTAAATTTACTGATATATTAACTGTGGAACAATCGCTAAAACACCTTAATGGTCATCAAATTGCAAGGTTCCCTGTTGGCACAAAATTTGAGTATAGCAATACAGGATATTTTTTATTGTCATTGGTGGTAGAGAAGGTAAGCGGGAAGTCTTTACGTCAGTTTGCAAAAGAACGTATTTTTGATTCTTTAAATATGAAAGACACAACAATTGTAGATTGCTAGCCAACTACTATATCAATTGCTAGGGGGTATTCAAAGAATGAACAAGGAGCATATATGGTCTATGAAAGCCCTTGGGAACATACAGGTGATGGGGCAGTTCATGCAACAGTCGAAGACCTGGTAAAGTGGGGAGAAAATTTAACTACAGGTACCGTTGGCGGAAAAGAACTTGTTAAAAGAATGAGCGAAATAGGTCCGGAAATTTCTCCAACTGGGGAAACGATTATTGACAATGAAGATTATGCTTTTGGGCTAAGGCTTGCAGAAGGTTTTAACTGTCGATACTTGGAACATTCAGGTAGCTGGGCAGGTTATCGTTCATACTTCATGCGGTTTCCAAAAGAATATTTGACTGTTGTAGTACTAAGTAACTATGATGGATTTGACTCTAAAAAATATGCTAATGAAATAGCAGGAATTATTTTAGAAAAGTAAAAAATAGGGTGTAGAAGAGTATCTGGATTTGGTTAACCACACGTTGTTTTAGGGTGTAATTGATTTTGGGAACGGAAGGCAGGCATATATTTATGCCTGCCTTTTTTGTATTAAAATGAACATAGATATTAATTTTTTTGTAAATATGGAACAATGTCATTACTTACACTGTCTATTAAGCGTTAAAACATTTTTTATTAAATAAATTACGAAAGGAATCATCATTTTTAACTAAGGGAGAAGATTGAATTGAAAAAATTATGGATGCTGCTTTTCGTTTGTTTCGCAGTTTTGTTGGTAGGATGTAATAAAAACGAACCACCAAAACAAGCATTTGAAGAATATATCAATTTATGGAATGATAGAAAATTTGCAAATATGTATGATCATTTATCAGACCATGCCAAAAAATCGATTTCTAAAAAAGAATTCACAGAAAAATATCAAAAAATCTATGAGGGGATTGGAGCTAATAATTTAAAAGTTAAAATGAAAGGAGAGAATACGAAAGATAAAGAGCTTTTTCTTTTTGAAGTTAAGATGGATACGGATGTAGGACCAGTTTCATTCATCCATGAAGCAAAACTTGTGAAAGATAAAGAGTCTTGGGAAATAGATTGGACACCAGACTTCATCTTCCCAGGTATGAAAAAAGATTACAAAGTACGTATGCAAATAGAGCAAGGAAAACGCGGAGAAATATATGATCGAAATGGAAAAGGGCTTGCAACGAATGGTAAAGCGACTGAGGTTGGAATTATTCCAGAGAAACTAGGCGAAACAGCAGCGCAAACGAAAGAAATAGTAGCACAATTACTTGATATGTCTATAGAAGAGGTCGAACAAAAGCTCACAGCGAAATGGATAAAACCAGACTCCTTTGTACCAATTGGCATTTTAAAAGAGGGAACTAGACAGAATGATTATATTGAATTAGAAGGAGTTTCATCTCACCCAGTAAATATTCGTACGTATCCATTAGGTGAAGCAGCGGCACACTTAACTGGATATATAGGAAAGGTGAATGCGGAGGAGTTAAAATCACTTCAAAAACAAGGTTATCAAGCAGATGATTTAGTAGGTAAGACTGGTTTAGAGAAAGTGTTAGAAAATAAATTGCGTGGTGAAAAGGGTGGACGCGTATTTATAGAAGATGAGAAGGGGAAAGAGATTAAAAACGTAGCAAAAAAAGAAGCAAAAGAAGGAGAAAATGTTACGTTAACAATTGATGCTGCAATTCAAGAAAAAATCTTTAATGAGATGAAAACTGAAGCAGGGTCTAGTGCAGCGGTCAATCCTAAAACAGGTGAAACAATCGCACTTGTAAGTAGCCCTGCTTATAATCCAAATATAATAGTTAGAGGAGCATCGAAAGCCCAACGAGAAGCATGGAGTAACGACTCGAAACTACCAATGACGAATCGCTTTACACAAGCATTTGTACCAGGTTCCGTATTTAAAACGATCACAGGTGCAATTGGTTTGGAAACAAACACAATAAATCCGAAGGAAGAATTTAAAATTCAAGGATTGAAGTGGACAAAAGATTCATCTTGGGGAAATTACTATGTAACGCGTGTAAAGGATGCAAGTCCAATTGATTTTGATAAGGCAATGAAGTATTCTGATAATATTTATTTTGCTCAACAAGCTTTGAAAATGGGAAAAGATCAGTATGTAAAGGAATTTAAAAAGTACGGATTTTATGAAAAATTACCAATCGAATACGAATTTCCTATTTCAATCATTGCAAAAGATGGGATAAAAAACGATATTCAACTAGCAGACACGGGCTATGGACAAGGACAAGTATTAATGACGCCACTTCATTTAGCATTAACATATGCACCGATTGTGAATGAAGGGAATATTCCGTCGCCACATCTTTTAAAAGAAGCAAAAGTAGCAGGGAATTGGAAAGAAAATGTGGTTTCTAAAAAGAATCAAGAAATATTAAAGAGTGCATTAATCAAAGTCATTAATGACCCTGATGGTGCAGGGAGAATTGCAAAGGTTGATGGTGTAACGCTTGCTGGTAAAACTGGTACAGCAGAACTGAAAGAGTCGAAAGAAGCAGACGGAAAAGAACTGGGATGGTTCGCAGCTTTCGATGCAAATGCGCCAGACATGATTGTTACAATGATGATTGAAGATGTAAAAGGAAGAGGGGGAAGTAACGTTCCAGGTGAAAAAGTAAAACATGTATTTCAGAAATAATACTTAATTATAAGGTGAATTTTTTGACTACATTTATTACATGTTTGCTTAACTCAAAGATATAAATTGGGGAAAATATAGAGCAATGAAATTTCAAAAAAGCATTCTTTCTAATCGAGAATGCTTTTTTGTTGCGACTCTAGAAAGTTAATACCTTATCTTAATTTTCATTTCTGAAAAGTTGGCATTGCTAATGGTAAATAGAAGAGTATAGCAAGTTGAAATGGACAAGTGGAGTGTTACGTTAAATTCAAAAAACAGATTTTCATGAGTAGAATTTTATCATTGTATGCTTTACTTGTTTTTTAGTAGTATTATTCTGCTTGAAAAAAGATAAACAATGGAACAAATGAAACTTGTATCTTGTCTATATATTGAAACCATAATAAAAGTGAGGGCAGTTTTTATGTTTATTCAAATAAGTTTGAGGTGTGGAAATGGAACAGACGTTTATTGAAAAGTGTAATCATGATGAGCTGGACTATGTTATAAAAGACTATTGGCAAGATGTATGGAATTATTCATTTATTATTACGAAAGATCCACACTTATCAGATGATATCACGCAAGATGTATTTATAAAGGTGTTTAAAAATTGGAATTCATTTCGAAAGGAGTCATCTATTAAAACGTGGATTTTAAAAATCACAAGAAATACGGCAATAAACTATTTGAAATCCTCCTATTTTAAAAGGATATCTTTAATAGGATTTTTTAGTGACGATAAGCAATCCCTGTCAGCAGAACAAGAATTTTTTAACCAAGAAGAGATGAATGAGGTGTGGAAGGTTGTATTAAAACTACCTAAAAAGCACCGTGAAATAATTATATTGGACGCAAAATATGAATTATCATATGAAGAAATGGCTGAAACATTAGGAGTATCCATTGGAACTGTAAAATCGAGATTAAGTAGAGCGAGAAGTAAGGTTTCAAAATTAATAGGGGAGGGTAGTAGTGATGAACAATAAACAAAATCCTGACTGGTATAGAAAAATAAAAAAAGGCCCAATGGAGAATCGTAAAGATGAAGAAGAATTTATTTCTAAAATAAAGCAGTCTATATACGAAAATAATGAAGTGGATTTTGTAAAACATAAAAGACCATTTCATAAAAAAGCATTACCTATTGTAGTTGTTTTAGTTTGTACAATGTTATTTTTCATTGTTCAACAACCTTGGCTTGATGATAATAAATCACCAGTACAAAGTAGTACTCAAATTAAGCCTAAAACAAAAGATGAGTCTGCTCAAGATCCATCATTAAAACAATTTATGAATGAACTATATCAAAGTACGAACTCAAAAAATGAAAATGACTTGTACAAAGCGTTAAATGATGAAGTTCTATTCAAAGGGAAGAGTTATAAGAAGGATGAACTGAAGTTTGATGAAGATATTTTTCATGAGTTGCAAGTCGCCCTTACAATGGGGGGAGAGTTTGCAAATGATACAAAAAAAGTATACAAAGTACCAAGTGGATTGACAGAAAGTAACCAACCAAAGCAAGCACATTTTATATATGCAACTGTTACTGGAAATAAAACAAAAATTTTAGCAGAACCAAAGCGAGAATCACAAGTTTTATATGAAGTATCTAATGAAATGGTAAAAGCTTGGATTCCAGAAAAAGTGCAGAATGATGGATATATAAAAATATCGACAATTAACGGTAATACTGGATATGTACAGAAAGAGTACATTTTAACTGATATTAAATATTCATTTATGTTCGAAAAGAATAATGAAGGTATATGGAAAATAATAAATATAGATTCTATATGGTAAAAGAGGAAGGTTCACTTTAATGAACCTTCCTCTTTGTTTTTATTCTCTTTTTGAAGAGTATTCCAGTACTCTAAAATTTCTGATGTAACGAGAGCGGCAATGTTTTTTTCGGAATTACTGCCAGGAATAACGACAGAAACGGCAATTTGTGGATCTTCAGTAGGAGCATATGCAATGAAAAGAGAATGATTTATCATTCTTTCTTGCTCATTCGGAAAACCTGTAATACCTGTTTTACCTGCGACGTCAAAGGGCAACTTTTTAATTTCCTCTATATTTTGACTCATTCCACCTTGTACGACACTCCAAAAGTTCATCGGGTAACGATTTGAACTTTCTAAAATTGGTTTAAACTTTTTTGTTTCCTTACCGTCCGGACTAATAATTGCACTTACAGTTTGAGGTTTATATTTATCACCTTTACTTGCCAAAGTTGCTGCATATTGAGCGAGTTGAAGAGGGGTATGAACTTCATTTCCTCCCCAAGAGGCGTTTAATAAAGCGGAGATTCCATTTTCAAACTTATTAGATGGATGGAATTCATATTGTCCGTCTTCTTCAAAGGGTAAATCAATCCCGGTTTTAGAACGTAGGCCGAATTGCATTAAATAATCTGTCCATATATGTGCCACTTTTTCTATATTCCCATTATTTTGGTTGAATAGGGGCAGAGCTACTTTTGCTGTCATAAATGTGTTAGATGAATTAATGATAGCCTGCCTCGGTGTAATCTCACCTGTTGGCGTTCCAGGTGCATTCGTAATGTTATTTTGATTATCATACTGAAAAGTCCCTTTATCTAAATAAGTATCTTCGGGTTGGAAAAGCTTTTCGTTTAATCCAATTAAAATAGTGAGTGGTTTTATAGTAGAAGCCATATTTACATAAGATTCACCATACTTTAATTTTTGAATTGCTTTATTTTGCGAAAGAGAGTTAATGTTTTCTTTTCTAGAAGATACACGTGTATTTAATATATTTGGATCAAAAACTGCCGTGTTGGCCATAGTTAAAATTGCGCCAGTTTTTGCATCGCTTACTACAGCATAACCAGCTTTAGCATCAGGTGTTTTCTTAATTTGAGATCTTAATGCTTCTTCTGCCTTTTGCTGCAACTCAGAGTCTAAAGCTAGCCGTACATCTTTACCTTTTTGTACTTTTTGAATATTCCATAAGAATTTTTTATTATTCAATTTAAAAATAAGAGTTTTACCTGGTTTTCCTTTTAAATCATTTTCATATTGCAGCTCAATCCCGCTTTTTCCAACAGCCTTATGCTTTGAATTAAGGTCATTTTCTACATACCCAATTACTTGTGAACCAATTTCGTGTTTAGGATAATATCGAATCCATTCATCTTTAATTATTACATTATTGGGTTTGTTTTTGTTTATGAATGCAAGTTCATTCTCAGTTATATCAGAGTATAACGGTATATCATTCATAGTCTGCTTTTTACAAGATTGTTGTAATTGAGATTTTATGTTCTCTGTAGAAATATCATGTTGAAACTGGCTTGAAAATTGATTAAAAAAAGCTAATGTGTTTGATGTATCTTGTTTCGATAGCTTTTCGTCATTAGAAGTGCAATATAGAGACTTAACTTTTTTATTTGTAGCTAGTATTACACCATTTTGATCAAAAATCTTTCCTCTTTCAGCTGAAGAAGTTGCGATAGTAATTGAAATGAAGTTGATTTTTAATAAAATTAGTAAAATCAAACCTACGATAGAAAAAACCGCAAAAAATCTCCATCTTTTTGTATGTAACATATAACCCTCCCTTATGTAGCCTATTTCATCTTATATTTAATTATTTTTTTTGTAAATGTGGAACAACTGTATTGTTTAGGTTGTCTATTAAGTATTACAGCATGAAGAAAGGAATAATTAGCATGAAAATTTACTAGCAAGTTTATATGTAAGTTTAATAAGAGTCATTATACAGTTTAGCACTTCTCATGCAAGTGGCAAAAAAATAGAGAGAAAACAGGAAGGGAGAGTTATTAATTCCGTAGCTAAACGAAAAGGAATGGTTGCTTACAAGGATTAAGCAAAAAATTGAGGCGATATTTATAACCGATTATCGGTATCTAATATAGAAGGAATGCTTTTAGTATTTGTAGCAATTTCTGAAAGGATTAAATGGAGGATTTATGAAAGAACAAAAAGGCAAGAAGCAGAAGACATATATATCTATTCGATTAAATATAATGTTCCTTTGCATATTTGTACTATTCTCAGCTATTATTATGCAGCTAGGAAAGGTACAAATCGTTGAGGGAGAGGCTTATAAGAACCAAGTGGAAAGTAGTCAAAATGCAATAACTAGTATTCCAGTTCCACGTGGACAAATTTTAGATCGAGAAGGGAAAACAGTTGTTAATAATAAATCTCTTCGCACAATTACGTATACAAGGGTGAAGGGAATTACGAGTGAAGATATTTTAAAAACAGCAAAAGACTTGGCGAAAGTACTTGAAATGCCTGAACAAGATATAAATAAATTAACAGATATCGATAAAAAAGATTTTTGGATGCAGTTGAATTCGAAACGTGCGGAGACAAAGATTACTAAGAAAGATATAGAAAAGTTTAAAGAAAAGGGTATAGAGGGAAAAGAGTTAGATAAAAAAATAGAAGACTTAAGACGAGGTCGTGTTACAGAGGTAGAATTAGCAGAATTAACAGCACAAGATTTAAAGGTGTTAGCTATTAAAAGTAAAATGAGTTCAGGTTATCAACTAACACCACAAATCATTAAAAAAGATGTAACAGATGAAGAGTATGCGCGGATAAGCGAAAATCTTGCGGATTTTCCAGGAGTAGATGCAACTGTTGATTGGGAACGTAATTATGTAAACGGTAATTTATTTCGTTCTGTATTAGGAAATATTACGAGTAGTGAAGAAGGATTACCGAAAGAAAATTTAGATTCTTATTTAGTACGTGGATATAACCGTAATGATCGTGTTGGAAAAAGTTATATTGAACAACGATATGAAGATGTATTACACGGCACAAAAGAAGAAGTGAAAAATATTACTGATAAATCAGGAAACATTGTTAGCACAGAAATAATCTCTAAAGGAAAAAGTGGTAATAGTTTAACATTAACGATTGATATGGAATTACAAAAGAAAGTGGAAGAAAGTATAGAGAAAAACTTGAGAGCTTTTAAGAGTTCAGAGCCACTGCTCGATCGAGCTTTTGTTGTCATGACGAATCCAAATAACGGACAAATTTTATCAATGGCAGGCAAAAAGATTGTAGAAAAAGAAGGGAAAATAGAGGTTGAGGATTTGGCATTAGGAAACATGACAACTTCGTATGAGCTAGGGTCAGCTGTAAAAGGTGCTACTTTATTAACTGGATATGAGACAGGCGCAATACATCCAGGAGATCAATTTTATGACGCGCCGATGAAATTTAAAGGTACACAAGCTAAGAAATCGTGGAATGTATCCGGATTTGGTAATATTAATGATTTACGGGCTTTACAAGTATCTTCGAATGTATACATGTTCCAGACAGCTTTAAAAATTGCGGGAGTTAATTACGTACCAAATGGCTCATTGGATATTAAACAAGGAGCATTTGATACGATGCGCTATTATTTCAAGCAATTTGGTTTAGGTGTCCCAACAGGTATTGATTTACCGAATGAAATAATTGGACAAACGAGAAAAGTAGATAGTCAACCTGGGTTTTTACTAGATTTTTCTATCGGTCAGTATGATACGTATACGCCGTTGCAATTAGCGCAATATATTTCAACGATTGCGAATGGTGGTTATAGAATGCAACCTCAAATTGTACAAGAAATACGAGAACAATCAATAAAAGAAGAGGTTGGCAAAGTTATACGTTCCATAGAGCCTGTCGTATTAAATCGAATTGATATGAAGAAAGAACATATTGATCGGATAAAAGAAGGGTTTAGATGGGTATTCCAAGAAGGTGATGGAACTGGCGTGAAATATTTCAAAAACGCGCCATATAAACCAGCAGGAAAGACAGGAACAGCCCAAACTGTATATGGTGGAGATGACCCGATTGGTAGAAATGCAAAAGGAGAACGTATGGAATGTTACAACTTAACGTTAGTTGGATATGCTCCATATGATAATCCAGAAGTAGCATTTTCTGTAGTAGTTCCATGGCTTCATGATGATAAAAATGGAATTAATTCTATAATTGGAAAGGAAGTTTTAGATGTATACTTTGATTTGAAACAGCAACGTATACATGGTGAAGCTACTAGTACAGGTAGTTCTAAGCAAAATTAGAGTACTTTTCTCAGGGAAAGACCCTGTTCATATAAAGCCATTTATAAGTAAAAAAATGAAATATGAAATAGGAGATAGAGGCGTCGTAGCTACTATCTCTTATTTTGTTAATAACTCTCATACTAGCTATAATTTTTTTAGTTTATGGAACAAATTTGGTTAGGTGATTGTCTATTATGTGTACGTATAAAAAGGTGCTAAAAATTTGGAAGGAATGATGATTTTGAAAAATAAGAGGATGCTAAAAATAGGAATATGCGTTGGTATATTAGGTTTAAGTATTACAAGCCTAGAAGCTTTTACAGGAGGGGCACTGCAAGTTGAAGCGAAAGAAAAGACTGGACAAGTGAAACATACAAATCAGGCGACGCATAAAGAGTTCTCTCAACTTGAGAAAAAATTTGATGCTCGGGTAGGTGTATATGCGATTGATACTGGTACAAATCAAACAATTTCTTATCGATCTAACGAAAGATTCGCCTTCGCATCAACCTACAAGGCTTTAGCAGCAGGAGTATTACTACAGCAAAACTCAATTGATACATTAAATGAAGTAATCACATTTACGAAAGAAGACTTAGTGGATTATTCACCTGTTACAGAGAAACATGTAGATACTGGAATGAAACTAGGAGAAATTGCTGAGGCTGCTGTTCGTTCAAGTGATAATACTGCAGGGAACATTTTATTTAATAAAATAGGCGGACCTAAAGGATATGAAAAAGCGCTTAGAAAGATGGGGGATCGGGTTACTATGTCTGATCGCTTTGAAACAGAATTAAACGAAGCTATTCCAGGAGACATTCGTGACACTAGTACAGCGAAAGCAATTGCTACGAATCTTAAAGCTTTTACGCTCGGAAATGCACTTCCAGCAGAAAAACGTAAAATTCTTACAGAGTGGATGAAAGGAAATGCTACAGGGGACAAACTTATTCGTGCAGGCGTACCAACTGACTGGGTAGTTGGAGATAAATCAGGTGCTGGCAGTTACGGGACAAGAAATGATATTGCTATCGTTTGGCCTCCAAATAGAGCACCAATTATCATCGCAATTTTATCTAGTAAAGATGAGAAAGAGGCTACCTATGATAATCAACTCATTGCAGAGGCAACGGAAGTTATAGTTAAGGCTCTTAAGTAATAATCTTTCAATTCTTTATGTAATATAATTAAAAATAAGAACTTGGAAAGCGATTCTTTTTAATGTGAAAAGAATCGCTTTTTTTATAAGCATGTAAACTATTTATACCTATTTATACCTATGTATTATAAAGATATAATTAATGTAGAAAAGAGGGTGAATAGTTATGGAGAATGACAATCAAGTCTTTTGGAGAACAGATTGTCTTGTTTTGAGAAGGTTTAGTATGGATGACACTAACTACTTTCATTTTTATCGTTCTAATCCAGAAGTGGCTAAATTTCAGTCATGGGTTAATTATCAATATCATGAGGCTAAAACGTTTGTAAATGAACAAGTTAAAAATAATCCTAATCTACCAGGTACTTGGTTCCAGTTCGCAATTGCTTTAACTGAAAATAACAAAATAATTGGAGATTGTGCACTTCACACACTTGTAAATGAACCTCGCATCGTAGAAATCGGATTTACTCTTTCTCCAGAATATCAGGGAAAGGGCTATGCAACTGAAGCTGTTTGTGCCTTATTGAGTTACATATTTCATTCATTAGGAAAACATAAGGTGATTGCATTTTCGGACGTTCGAAATAATAAGTCTATTTCTGTACTAGAACGAGTGGGGATGAGGAGAGAAGGTCATTTATTGCAGAATTACATGCTAAAAGGCCAGTGGATTGATGAATATCAATATTCAATATTGAAGTCTGAATGGAAGGACGCTACATAATTATAAAATTTAGAAACAATGAAGGAACTTATTCATGAAATTGATGAAAATGCCTTTGTCAATGTATATGATGTTGCGGAAGTACAAGGCGGAAACTTTAAAAAGCATGATATCCATTAAGGGTATTAACTAATTTAAATATTTTAAACATAGTTGATTATTGAAAAAGATAAAAACCTCACCACATATAGATATACAACTGATATGTACTAAGTTGTATAACTGCAAGGTACATAGAACTAAAACTAAGATATTCATACGAACTCAAAAAGCTGAAATTCCTTAACTTGGGAATTTCGGCTTTAATGTTATATGATAGAGTTACGATTAGAACAGAACCGGGCATGTTTACTTCAACAGAGTGATATAAGTTCTTCAGTTCCTAAAATTAGAAACTTGAACTTGATTATCGTAGTTAAATCGATTTCACTTTAAAAGAGAACCGTTAGATAAAAAGAATAATCTATTGAAATGTTTTTGAGAATTGTAGTATTGATGAAGATTTTAGGAGGGAATATGAGCAAGAAGATTAAAAGAAGTATATTACTTATTGCTATATTAGTAGGTTGTAGTATCTTTTTATATTTACAGAACAATTTAATAAGTATAACTGAGATTAAAATAACCTCTAGTAAAATACCATCCTCTTTTAAAGGGTATAAAATTCTACAAATTTCAGACTTACACAATAAAAAATTTGGCGATAATCAAGATGTGTTAATTCAAAAAATGAAAAGTATAGACCCAGATATTATTGCAATTACGGGTGATTTAATTGACAGTAAATCATACGATGCAGAAGTTAGTATGCAATTAATACGAGAAATGGTAAAGAAGTATCCTGTATATTTTGTGACAGGAAACCATGAACAATGGTCTGGAAAGTATAACAGTTTAGAAAAAGAGTTGAAGAAATATGGTGTCAATGTTTTAAGGAATGAACATGTAGGCATTCGAAAGGGTGAGCAAGAGATAAACTTGCTAGGTATTGATGATCCAGAGTTTGGTACTGGAAACCGTGATGAAGGAAATATTATAATAGATGAAATTAAAAAAGCAAAAATTGAAATGCAGCCAGATAGATATAATGTATTATTATCCCACAGGCCTGAATTTATAAAGGAATATACGAATGAGCGGTTGGATTTGGTTTTATCGGGACATGCTCATGGAGGGCAAGTTAGATTGCCATTTATCGGTGGATTAGTTGCT
Organism: Bacillus cereus group sp. BfR-BA-01441; assembly: GCF_022663075.1. Lineage (NCBI taxonomy): Bacteria > Bacillati > Bacillota > Bacilli > Caryophanales > Bacillaceae > Bacillus > Bacillus cereus group sp. BfR-BA-01441. The sequence goes on along the minus strand of NZ_JAKUEU010000070.1, from coordinate 13,749 downwards.
CCAAATCAAGGTGTTTTACCTAAATATACAGCGGGTTTATATGTAGAACAAAATACATCAATGGTAGTGAGTAGAGGATTAGGAAATAGTATCATTCCGCAAAGGATTTTGAATAGGCTAGAAATTGTAGTCGTGCAGCTAAATTAAGCTGTACGATTTTTTTTATAAAAAAATGAGTAAAGGGGCTTTCTGTATTTTGCAGGAGTAAACATTACAATTTTGTTAAAAATTTTCTACGTTACATAAAGTAACAAAATTTGACCCTCAGTGTTTGTTATAGTGTAAATAATCAAAAAACTTAAAATTTGTCGAGTGAAAATTGTGATAAGTAATTCATATAAAAAACTTAAAGGGGTGTACACATGCATAAAGAATATGAAATTGAAGAATACACGGCGATTGAGGAACAAATCCATTATTATTGTAAATGTTTATTAGTAAGTCATCCTGATCAAATAATAAAGTATTTAGAAAAAAGGTTAGAAAAATATGCAGAAACATTACAATATGCACATTTATATCCTGACACAGTTATTTTACCGTTACAGCAATTAGTTATCGAATATTCTTTAGACGTTGCTAGAATTCGGAAGTATATGAATTTAAAAACGTAAAGTGAAATTTATAGTTTAAATGAAACAGAGTCGACTTTAGGAAATGAAATTCTAATGTCGACTCTGTTTCATTGTTTAATATCGGTGATTGAACATACATACTAATCAACGAAGTTTGACATATAATTAAGCAAGAGTAAAATAAAAGTGAGTACTCACTCATTTTTATTAGAAAAGGAGGATGAAACGTGCAACAACCTTCAATTATTTTACGGACTGTATCAAAAAGTTTTGGAAAAAAAGAAGTGTTACACAATCTTTCATTGCAAGTTGAAAAAGCAGAGATTTTTGGTTTTGTTGGACCTTCTGGATCTGGGAAAACAACGCTCATTAAAATGATTGCAGGTATTAATGAGGCAACGAAAGGTGAAGTGCTTGTTAATAATACTAATATGCCTAATTTAAATGAAATGAAACGAATTGGTTATATGGCCCAGGCGGATGCATTATACGAAGAATTATCAGCATATGAAAATGCAGATTTTATAGCAACGATGTATGGACTAAAGGGAAAACGTAAAAAGACAAGAATTGCAGAGGTTTTTGAACTTGTACAATTGTCACAGTATATGAAAAAGCAAGTACAACAATTTTCAGGTGGAATGAAAAAACGCTTATCATTAGCAATAGCGCTCCTTCACGAACCAGAAATATTAATTTTAGATGAGCCTACAGTGGGGATAGATCCGCTTCTTAGAAAAACGATTTGGGAAAAATTTTATGATCTTAAAAAGAAAGGCACAACGATTATTGTAACGACGCACATTATGGATGAAGCTGAATTTTGTGAGCGTCTAGGGTTAATTAGAGAAGGGAAACTAGTTGCGGTTGGAACAACTGAAGAATTGAAAAAACGCGTGTCATCTGGACGGATTGAAGATGTCTTTTTGCTAGAAGAGGTGGTACCATCATGAGAGTTACTGGTGTAATCATACGTATTATTCGTCAATTTTTTCGAGATAAGCGTTCGTTAGCAATGATGTTTGGAGCACCGATGTTATTACTTTGGCTTTTGTCACTAGTGTTTACACAGAAAGACTATATACCGCAAATTGCTGTTGTTGATATGCCCGCTCAAATAGTAAAAGTGATGAAAAATCAAGAAGCGTCAATTTATGAATACAGTAAGGAAAAGGCGATTTCTGAGTTGGAAAAACAAAAGGTAGATGCAGTATTTCGAATAGAGAATGGAAAAATGAAACTTCTGTTGGAAGGTAGTGATTCGTCAAAAAATCGTGCTGTACTTCAAGTATTGCAAAAAAGCACAGAGAAGAATGATGTATCGATTATGAAACCTGAAGTAAATTATTTACATGGCTCTAAAGACTTTACGATGTTTGATGGGCTTGGTCCTGTATTAATTGGTTTCTTTACATTTTTCTTTGTATTTATATTATCAGGTGTATCTTTCGTAAGAGAACGTTTAAGTGGTACGCTAGAAAGGTTATTATCCACCCCAGTAAGAAGATGGGAAATAGTCGCAGGTTATATTATTGGTTTTGGAATCTTTGCCTTTATACAATCCATTATTATCGTAAGTTTTTCCGTTTATATTTTAGATTTATACGTAGCTGGCTCCATATGGCTAACGTTACTTATTACATGTATGCTCTCTTTAACTGCACTAACATTAGGTACGTTTTTATCGGCATACGCAAATAATGAATTTCAAATGATTCAATTTATACCGCTTGTTATTGTGCCACAAATCTTCTTTTCTGGATTGTTTCCAATGGAATCTATGAACAAGTGGCTACAAATATTAGGGAAAGTATTTCCACTCACATACGGCGCTGACGCAATGAGACAAGTGATGATTCGGAATCAAGGGTTTACAGAGATTGCATTAGATCTTACTGTGTTATTACTTTTTGCAATATTATTTGCAGTAGGAAATGTATTTGCTTTAAAGAAACATCGCAAAATATAATAATGACAAAAAGGAGCTTTATAAATGCAGAAGGATTGGCTGGAGGAATTAATAGCTGCAACTAATACGGATAAACGAAATGAACGTCAAATGCGTATATTAGAGGCGGCTGTTGATATGTTTGGAGAAAAAGGATACGCTTCAACTTCAACAAGTGAAATTGCAAAGCGTGCTGGTGTAGCGGAAGGAACCATCTTCCGCTACTATAAAACAAAAAAAGATTTATTACTAGCGGTCGTAATGCCAACTTTAACTAAGTTCGCTGCACCATTTTTCGTACAAACCTTTGCAAAAGAAATATTTAAATCGGATTATGAATCATACGAAGGACTTTTAAGGGTTGTAATTCATAATAGGTTTAAATTTGCTCAAAAACACTTTCCTATGATAAAAATATTAATTCAAGAGGTGCCATTCCAACCAGAACTGAAAAATGAAATACAGCAATTAGTAGAAACAGAACTGTTTTCACATTTCAAAAAGTTGATTGTGAAATTTCAAAAAGAAGGAGAGATTATTGAGATACCACCATCTTCCGTACTACGTCTTACTTTATCAGCTGTATTAGGTTTATTATTAACACGATTTTTATTATTACCTGAAGAAAAATGGAATGATGAAGCAGAAATTGAAAATACGATTCAATTTATATTGTATGGATTAACTCCACGAATTTAATCGTCGAAGTGTGAATTACATATATTACTTTTTAAGTAAAAATAAATCGCCTTTAAAAAGGCGATTTATTTTCGTTATATATTTTTGATAAATAAGTACTTGTTTATTAAAAACATTCTAAATCAGCGTGTTTCTTTGTCTCTTCTTCTAAGACCTAATAATCCTGCTAGTCCTAATAAACCAAGCCAAGCCCAATTATTATTTCTATCACGATTATCATTTAAATCATTTGTTGTATTTACATTTCGAGTTCTTACATCATTATTAACTCTGTCTAAATTATTGTCATTTACTCGAGTTGAAATATCAGTGTTATTCACTCTATTCATATTATTTCCATCGTATTCAGCTTGCGCAGATGTACCTAAAAACATAATAGAGAGTGCTAAAACACTTAAAATAGATGATAATTTCTTTTTCATAACAATTCCCTCCTTTCTTATCATTAATTTCTCCGAAGCATGTGTGTATTATTCATTTCACAATATCTAAACCCTCATTAATAGGGCGCACATTTATAGAAAATAGAGTTGAATGATTGTTAATATATCATTGGATATATATTTCTCATAAAAATAACTGAATCAAACTTTGCTTAAAATGTTAATCTTAGTACAATTTATATTATACGGGCTAGCAATAAGGAGGTAATAAGATGCGACAATTTGCAAAACCTACAATCGTCGTAAGTAAGTGTTTAGAATTTGATGCTTGTCGTTATAATGGAGAGATGATTCCAGATGTAACAATACGAAATTTGCAGCCATTTGTTACATTTATACCTGTTTGTCCAGAAGTGGAGATTGGATTGGGGACTCCTCGTGAAACGATACGAATTGTAGAAGAAAATGGTGAGAATAGACTTGTGCAACCGTCGACACGAGAAGATGTAACTGAAAAAATGGAGCAGTTTTCAAATGACTTTTTACAAACGATACCGGATGTGGATGGTTTTATTTTAAAGAATCGTTCACCAAGTTGTGGTACGCGTGATGTGAAAATTTATTCTGGTTTTGAAAAAGCGCCAGCAAAGGGAAAAGGAGCTGGCTTATTTGGCGGAGCAGTAGTAAAAATTTTTTCGCATCTTCCTATTGAAGAGGAAGGTAGATTGTCGAATTTTATTATTAGAGAGCATTTCTTTACAAGGTTATTTACAATCGCATATTACAAAATGATTAAACACAATAAAAATATGAAAGAACTTGTATCGTTTCAGTCGGACAATAAATATTTATTTATGGCATATAATCAGGTGAAACAAAAGGAATTAGGGCGTATAATTGCAAATCACAAAAATGAAAAGATTGAAGTGGTATTTGAAAACTATGAGAAGACTTTATATGAATTATTTATGCGTGCGCCCCGTTATACATCGAATGTAAATGTATGCGAGCACATTTTTGGATATTTTAAAACAAAGCTAAAAAAACAAGAAAAAGATCATTTTATAGAACTGTTACAAAAGTATGCAGAAAAGAAAATACCACTTAGTAGTTTACTTACAATTTTAAAATCATGGGCCATTCGATTTGATGAAAAGTATTTATTAAGACAAACGTATTTCGAACCATACCCTGAAGCATTAGTAGAAATTTCTGATTCGGGAAAAGGTAGAGATTATTAAACAATAAATTACATAATTCGACACGAAATCTCCTATGTTGTTGTAGAACAATGTAGGAATTTTTTTGTGCATTAGTACAGAATCTGTTTTAAAATTAAGTTATGACAGAATTATAGCAATTGTCTAACTAATATTCTTGTCTTTTAAGTTGTTATGTTTGTAGTAGAAACTCGCACGCTGTCGAAACTCAATATTCGATAAGGGGTGTGTAGCGGAATGGAATTTACTCTAACTCGCGAAAAACAAATGATTAAAGAAATGGTACGTGACTTTGCTGAAAAGGAAATCGCACCGAAAGCTGTATATTATGACAAAACTGCAGAGTTTCCATATGAAACATTTCAAAAAATGGGCGAACTAGGATTATTAGGCATCCCATTCCCAGAAGAGTATGGAGGTTCAGGTGGCGATACGGTATCGTATGCGTTAGCAGTTGAAGAAATTGGTCGCGCTTGTGGTGGCACCGGTTTAAGTTATGCTGCAACAATTTCATTAGGTGCTTCTCCAATTTATTATTTCGGTACAGAAGAACAAAAACAAAAGTATTTAGTTCCAATGGCATCAGGTAAAACATTAGGTGCCTTCGGATTAACGGAGCCGAATGCTGGATCAGATGCAGGTGGTACTCAAACGAAAGCGGTATTAGATGGTGATGAGTATGTAATCAGTGGTGAGAAGTGTTGGATTACAAACGCAGAGTATGCAAATACAATTATTGTAACCGCTGTCAACGGTGTTGAAGAGAATGGTAGAAAACGTATTTCTGCATTTATCGTGCCTACTACGAGTGAAGGATTAACGATTTCAAGTCCTTACGATAAGATGGGTGTTCGCGCTTCTAATACTTGTGAAATCGTACTTGATGGTGTTCGTGTACCGAAAGAAAATATTCTTGGTGATGTAAATAAAGGCTTTAAACAATTTTTATATACACTTGATGGAGGGCGTATTTCAATTGCTGCATTGGCAGTTGGTATTGCGCAATCAGCCTTTGAACGTGCATTACAATATGCGAAAGAACGTCAACAATTTGGAAAGTCAATCTCTAATTTCCAAGCGATTCAATTTAAATTAGCTGATATGGCGACTGAAGTAGAGCTAGCACGCAATTTAGTACATAAAGCAGCTTGGTTAAAAGATAACGATAAACCTTTCGGCAAAGAAGCGGCAATGGCAAAACTATTTGCATCGGAAGCAGCAAGCCGTATTGCGAATCAAGCAGTACAGATTCATGGTGGATATGGTTATATGCGTGAATATGAAGTTGAACGACATATTCGTGATGCGAAACTATTAGAAATTGGTGAAGGAACTTCTGAAATTCAACGTCTTGTAATTGCTAGACATTTAGGATGTAGATAAAAGGAGGAATCACTATGTTTCAAAAAATATTAATTGCGAATCGCGGGGAAATTGCTGTTCGTATTATGAAAACTTGTCAAAAACTTGGCATACGCACTGTTGCTATTTATTCTGAAGCAGATGAAAATGCCCTTCATGTGAAGATGGCAAATGAAGCTTACTTAGTAGGTGGACCGCGTGTTCAAGAAAGTTATTTAAACCTTGAAAAAATTATTGAAATAGCTAAGAAGACAAATGCAGAAGCGATTCATCCGGGTTATGGTTTATTATCAGAGAATCCGTCTTTTCCGGTTCGCTGCAAAGAAGAAGGAATCGTATTTATCGGTCCTTCAGAAGAAATCATTACGAAGATGGGAAGTAAAATTGAATCACGTATCGCAATGCAAGCAGCAGATGTCCCAGTAGTCCCAGGTATTACTACAAATATTGAAACTGCTGAAGAAGCAATTGAAATTGCAAAACAAATTGGTTATCCATTAATGCTTAAGGCATCCGCAGGCGGCGGAGGCATTGGTATGCAGTTGATGGAAACTGAGCAAACGCTCACCAAAGCGTTTGAAAGTAATAAAACAAGAGCGCAAAACTTCTTCGGTAACGGAGAAATGTATTTAGAGCGATATATAGCAGATGCGCATCATATTGAAATTCAGCTTTTAGCAGATACACATGGTAACACAGTGTATTTATGGGAGCGTGAATGTTCGGTACAGCGCCGAAATCAAAAAGTAATCGAAGAAGCACCTTCACCATTTTTAGATGAAGGTACACGAAAGGCGATGGGAGAAGTTGCTGTACAAGCTGCCAAAGCACTTGGCTATACAAATGCAGGTACAGTTGAGTTTCTTGTAGATAATCAGAAAAATTTCTATTTCTTAGAAATGAATACGAGATTACAAGTAGAGCATCCAGTGACAGAAGAAATTACGGGATTAGACCTTGTAGAACAGCAACTCCTTATCGCAAGTGGAGAGAAACTATCATTTACTCAGGATGATGTAAAACGTAGTGGTCATGCCATTGAAGCTCGTATTTATGCAGAGGATCCGAAAACATTCTTCCCGTCACCTGGGAAAATTACAGATTTAACATTACCGTCAAATGTACGAATTGATCACTTCTTAGAAAATCATGTAACGATTACACCTTTCTATGATCCAATGATTGCGAAAGTCATTGCACATGGCGAGACTCGTGAAGAAGCAATTTCGAAATTACATGATGCTCTAGAAGAATTAAAAGTAGAAGGTATTAAAACGAACACGCCAATGCTACTGCAAGTTTTGGAAGACGAAGTGTTCAAAGCGGGTATTTATACAACGGGTTTTGTAACGAAACAACTCGTTAAAAAATAAGATCTAACAATATTAAGGGGGAAAAAATGATGACGAAAGTATACGCATCGATGGCAGGAAACGTTTGGAAGATTGTTGTAGGAGTAGGAGATACAGTAGAGGAAGAGCAGGATGTCGTCATTTTAGAATCTATGAAAATGGAAATTCCAATCATTTCAGAAGAAGCCGGCACAGTTATGAAAATTAATGTGCAAGAAGGCGATTTTGTAAATGAAGGAGATGTATTATTAGAAATTGAATAGGGAGATATAGGGGGAAGCGAATTGAAACTACCTAATTTTGCTGTCATTAAAGAAGTAGGACCACGTGATGGTTTACAAAATGAAAAAAAGATTGTTGGCACAAAAGATAAAGTAAAATGGATTCAACTACTTACAGAAGCAGGATTGTCGTATGTTGAAGTTTCCTCATTCGTTCACCCAAAATGGGTCCCAGCATTAGCGGATGCAAATGATGTGTTTTCTGAGCTGAAAAGGGATCCAAATGTTACATATGCTGCGCTTGTTCCGAACCAAAATGGTTTGGAACGAGCTTTTTTGCAAAATGTAGATGAGGTGAATGTTTTTTTATCAGCAAGTGAATCTCATAATAAAAGTAATATTAATAAATCGATTAAAGAAGCGTTAGTTGTAATCGAAGATATAACAAAACAGGCATCATTCGAAGGGAAAAAGGTAAGAGGTTATGTTTCTACTGTATTTGGATGTCCTTATGAAGGGGATATAAGTGTCACAGCAGTTGACGAATTATGTAATCAACTATTTTCATACGGCATTTATGAAGTTTCTCTTGGGGATACAATCGGTGTAGCGAATCCATTACAAGTAGAACAAGTATTAGAACATCTATTAAAGAAGTATGATGCTTCGCAGTTTGCCATGCATTTTCATAATACGTATGGAATGGCTCTAGCAAATGTAGTTAAATCATTAGAATACGGTATTACAACATTTGATAGTTCTTGTGGTGGACTCGGGGGCTGCCCTTATGCACCAGGAGCATCAGGTAATGTTGCTACTGATGACCTAGTACATATGCTCCATAAATTAGGAGTTCAAACGAATATAGACGAAGAAAAGTTATTGCGAGCTAGTCAATTTATTCAAAGTAAGCTAAATATCCAATTACCGAGTCATGTGTATAGAGCGCTTCAACATAAAACGATAAGTAGGTGAGAAGATGCTACAATTACAAAACATTTCAGTTGATTATGTAACACCTCACGTTGTAAAGATTTCGTTATATCGTGAAAGACAAGCAAACTCATTATCTTTAGCGTTATTAGAAGAGTTACAAAACATATTAACTCAAATAAGTGAAGAGTCCAATACGCGTGTAGTTATTCTAACAGGTGCTGGTGAAAAAGCATTTTGTGCTGGTGCTGATTTAAAAGAACGTGCTGGTATGAATGAGGAACAAGTTCGCCATGCTGTTAGTATGATTCGCACGACTATGGAGATGGTTGAACAATTACCACAGCCAGTTATTGCTGCTATAAATGGAATCGCACTTGGTGGTGGTACGGAATTAAGTTTAGCTTGTGATTTTAGAATTGCTGCTGAATCTGCAAGTCTTGGTCTTACTGAAACGACACTTGCAATTATACCAGGAGCGGGTGGTACACAGCGCTTACCGAGATTAATTGGTGTTGGTAGAGCGAAAGAATTAATTTATACAGGTAGACGTATTTCAGCGCAAGAAGCAAAAGAATATGGTTTAGTAGAATTTGTTGTACCAGCTAATTTACTTGAAGAGAAAGCGATTGAAATAGCAGAGAAAATTGCTAGTAATGGACCTATTGCTGTTCGATTAGCAAAAGAGGCAATTTCAAATGGTATTCAAGTTGATTTACATACCGGATTACAAATGGAAAAACAAGCGTATGAAGGTGTAATCCATACGAAAGATAGATTAGAAGGATTACAAGCATTCAAGGAAAAACGCACACCAACGTATAAGGGGGAGTAAATATGTTAGATCAAAAACAACAATCTAATTCATTTGAAGAACGAGTTGAAACGATTAAACAAGGCGGCGCACCAAAGTATCATGAACAAAATAAAGCAAAAGGAAAATTATTTGTTCGAGATCGTTTAGCGCTTCTATTTGATAATGGCGAATATGTAGAAGATGCATTATTTGCTAACTGTGAACAAACAGGCTTACCTGCGGACGGCGTTGTAACGGCAACGGGTAAAATACATGGTCGTACTGCATGTGTAATGGCCAATGATTCTACTGTAAAAGCTGGATCATGGGGATCACGCACAGTTGAAAAGATTTTACGTATTCAAGAAACAGCTGAAAAACTACGTGTTCCGTTATTTTATTTAGTCGACTCTGCTGGAGCGCGCATTACAGATCAAGTAGAAATGTTCCCAGGGCGCCGTGGTGCAGGAAGAATCTTCTATAATCAAGTGAAATTATCAGGTAAAGTTCCTCAAGTATGCTTATTATTTGGACCTTCTGCAGCTGGTGGTGCCTATATTCCAGCCTTTTGCGACGTTGTAATGATGGTAGAAGGAAATGCATCTATGTATTTAGGATCTCCTCGTATGGCTGAGATGGTTATCGGTGAGAAGGTAACTTTAGAAGAGATGGGCGGAGCTCGTATGCATTGCTCTGTATCAGGATGCGGAGATGTTTTATGCAAGACAGAAGAAGATGCGATTACACAAGCAAGACAATACATTTCATATTTTCCAAATAACTACTTAGAAAAGACTCCATTGGTTACACCTCAAGAACCGAAACAATTCGATAAAACGTTAGAACAAATCATTCCAGAAAATCAAAATGCTCCTTTCAATATGAAAGATCTCATTAATAGAGTTATTGATGAAGGTTCATTCTATGAAGTGAAAAAATTATTTGCTCAAGAGCTAATTACAGGCTTAGCACGTATTGATGGTAAGCCTGTTGGTATTATTGCAAATCAGCCGCGTATGAAGGGCGGCGTATTATTCCATGATTCAGCTGATAAAGCTGCTAAGTTTATTAATTTATGTGATGCATATCATATTCCATTATTATTCCTTGCGGATGTACCAGGATTTATGATTGGAACAAAAGTAGAGCGTGCTGGTATTATTCGCCATGGTGCAAAAATGATTTCTGCAATGAGTGAAGCAACTGTACCGAAGATTTCTATCGTTGTTCGTAAAGCATATGGTGCTGGTTTATATGCGATGGCAGGTCCAGCATTTGAACCAGATTGTTGCCTGGCATTACCGACAGCCTCTATTGCGGTAATGGGTCCAGAAGCTGCGGTTAATGCTGTATATGCAAATAAAATTGCAGCTTTACCAGAAGAAGAGCGTGCTAGCTTCATTGCTGAAAAACGTGAAGAGTATAAGAAAGATATTGATATTTATCATTTAGCATCAGAGATGGTGATTGATGGTATTGTTCATCCAAACAATTTACGTGAAGAATTAAAAGGACGTTTCGAAATGTATATGAGTAAATATCAAGTATTCACGGATCGTAAACATCCTGTATATCCAGTTTAAAAGCCCTATTTAGGGCTTTCTTGCTCAAAAAGTTAAGGAGGGGAAAACATTGAAACAAGCAGTTTGGTTTCCAACAGAAGAGTACAAGGAAAAAACACGTTTATATGGTTGGATGAAATCATTGGGATATGAAGATTATGAAACTTTTTATAATAAATCTATCGAGGAAACAGCTTGGTTTTGGGGAGAGGCAGAAAAGGCAGTAGGCTATCAATGGATGAAACCTTATACAGACGTGTTAGATTTAGAAAATGGTACACCGTTTGCACAGTGGTATAATGGCGGAACATGTAACGTTGTAGAATCAGCTTTATCCCGCTGGCTTGCGGATGAAGACACGAGAATACAGCCAGCACTTCAGTACGAAGGGGAAAATGGAACTTCAAAATCATTTACATATGAAGAGCTTGACAACTGGGTAAGTCGTGTTGCAAATGGTTTGAAACACGCGGGTATTGAGAAAGGTGACCGTGTAACAATTTATATGCCGATGATTCCAGAAACAGTTGTTGCGATGCTAGCTGTAATGAAAATCGGAGCAATTATTTCACCAATATTCTCAGGCTTTGCGTCTGATGCAGTCATGACACGTGTGCAAGCGGCAGGTTCAAAAATGATTATTACCGCAGATGGATTTTCACGCCGCGGTAAAATTGTTTCTTTAAAAGATGAAGTAGATAAAGCTTGTGAGTATTGCCCAACTGTTGAAAAAGTTGTTATCGTTCGTCATGCAGGAAATGATTTTACACCACATAACTATGATTTTTCGTGGAGTACGCTAGAAAAAGAAAAACCATTCATACATGCCGAGGAAATGCAAAGTGATGATCCATTAATGCTCATTTATACATCAGGAACGACTGGTAAGCCGAAAGGAACAGTACACACGCATGCAGGATTTCCTTTGAAAGCAGCTTTTGATGCAGGATTTGGAATGAATATTAAACAAGGTGATCGTGTATTATGGGTAACTGATATGGGCTGGATGATGGGGCCGTTTCTATTATTCGGTTCACTCATTAATGGAGCAACGATGGTTATGTACGAAGGTGTTCCAGACTTCCCAGAAGCAGACCGGTTATGGGAGACAGTTGATAAATATGAGATTACTCATCTAGGTATTTCGCCAACGTTAATCCGAGCATTGATGGCAAAAGGTGATGAGTATGTCAATAAACATTCTTTAAAGAGTTTGGAAGTATTCGCATCAACAGGAGAACCTTGGAATCCTGATCCATGGATGTGGCTGTTTGAAACGGTTGGAAAAGGAAATGTCCCAATCTGTAACTACTCAGGTGGAACTGAAATCTCTGGTGGGATTTTCGGTAATGTTCTTATTAAGCCAATAGCACCGATTAGTTTTAACGCATCTTTACCAGGAATGGCAGCTGTCGTACTGGATGATCAAGGTAAACCCATTCGAGATGAAGTCGGAGAATTATGCTTAGAGAAACCTTGGGTAGGTATGACGAAAAGCTTCTGGGAAGATGATGAACGTTACGTAAACACATATTGGTCGCGTTTTGAAAATAAATGGGTCCACGGTGACTGGGTCATTTACGATGGTGAACAATATATCATCACAGGGCGTTCAGACGATACGTTAAATATTGCAGGTAAACGTATTGGACCTGCTGAATATGAATCTATTCTTGTGAAACATAACGATGTAATCGAAGCTGCTGCAATTGGTGTACCTGACGAAGTAAAAGGTGAAGTTTGTCATTGTTTTGTAGTGTTAAGAGATCATGTAACATTCACAGGAGAATTAAAGAAAGAATTAATGAGTTTAGTAAACTCTCATATTGGAAAAGCGTTGTGTCCTAAAGACATCCACGTTGTAGAAGATTTACCGAAAACACGTAATTCTAAAGTAATGCGCCGTGTTATTAAAGCAGCTTACTTAGGAAAAGAATTAGGTGATTTATCATCGCTTGTAAATCCTGAGGTAGTTCCGTTTATTCAGGGGTTACAGTCTAGTAAATTATAAAGTTAGAAAGGATCTCTATATAAATAGAGATCCTTTTTTTTATGTTTATAAAAAGAAAAGAAGTGAATTTGATGAAGAAGAAAAATTTTACTATTAGTGTTAAGTATGTTTTTTAGTTTTAATCAAAATACGATATTATGGAATGTCTATTCAATGGAGAAATACTAATTTACAACAACAAGGTGATGACAAAGCGTGACTGCTTATATGTCTGTTTAAACCTTTACGTGTTAATATATAAAAAGCTGACTATAAGCAGTCAGCTTTTTATATATTACATTCTAGTATTTGCCGGGCAGTAATGCCCCCATCTAAAAATTCAGCAAAAGCAAGGAAGTAGGTGAGGGATCAACTTTCCGGAAAAGTCCGATTGGTTCCAAAAGATATATTCTTTCCTTTAAGTTGACATCAAAAATATTACCAATTTTTTCTTTTACAATGGCAACAAATAAAGAAACATTTACAACGACACTTATTTCGTTTAGAACTCCAATCATCATCACGATGACACTTTTCTTTAGATTTCCACCAATCATCATTACAATGTTTTTCCTGAGAACTCCAATCGTCATCACAATGACACTTTTCTTTAGATTTCCACCAATCATCATTACAATGCTTTTTCTGAGAACTCCAATTATCATCACAATGATGCTTTTCTTTAGATTTCCACCAATCATCACAACA
>NZ_JAKUEU010000069.1:0-27358 GCF_022663075.1 Bacillus cereus group sp. BfR-BA-01441 | reverse complement strand
TAAAACATGCACACTTCGTAAAAGTAAGTCAAGAGGAAGCTACTATGCTCTCTAAAGAGAGTGATTTACAACAAGCTGCACTCAAATTATTAAATTATGGCGCAAAAGTAGTAGCTATTACACTTGGAAAAGACGGTACCCTTCTTGCGACAAATGAAGGTCAAACTATTGTCTCTTCTATTTCCATTCAACAAGTCGATACAACTGGTGCTGGTGACGCTTTCGTTGGAGCAATGTTATATCAGATTGCCCAAAGTGAACATACACTTTCGTATCATTTCAAAGACTTAACAGCATTTATCTCCTTTGCAAATAAAGTAGGCGCTATCACATGTACAAATTACGGTGCAATTGCCTCTCTTCCATCATTAACAGATATAAAAGCATACGATTAATCGTATGCTTTTTTTACATCCCTCTCCAAAAATCATGCATAATAAAAAAGTACAAAATAACGAGAACGGCCGTCCCGCATAGGGTAATGCGCCGATATATACTCTTCTCTCCTTCCCTCGCTTTCACAAACGCCCAAATAAATCCGAAGAATAATATTAAATCAACATATGGAACATAAAAAGAAAAGACGAGAAACGCATATAAATACACGATAAATAAACAGGTCGTTACTAAGAAAACTTTAAACGCAAATTCACTTTTCATAATATAACCGCCCCCTATCTGTACTGTATTATATTCAGCAAAATACAATAGTTGCAGTTAAACTCCAAGTATAAATAAGCTACCGTCTATAATACGGTAGCCATTACGGAACATTGTATTTCCGTTTATATATATTACTTAAAATCGAAGAAGGAATTTGCTCGTAACGAACTTTCTCTCCTGTTTCATCTATAATATACGAATTGTTTCCTATATAATATATTCCATCTTTTCGTTTTGAGTACACTGGATATCTTTCATTTGGCAATACCGTTTCCACTTTCGTTAACTGTCCATTTGGTTCTTGCCAATATATATCCGCGCGGTCTACTAACGTAAGTACTCCAATTTGTTCTTTTTCTATTTTTCGACCATTCCAGCTCACAACGCGATAACCAAGTTTATTCGCTTCATATTCGGGGCTCGTATGAAAACGAGAAATGATTACTTTTGTTTGTAATTGTACTCGGTCATATAACCATTGTATATCCCTGTCATGCATACGAATACAGCCATTTGATTCCCTACTTCCAATCGTCCATTCCCGGTTCGTCCCGTGAATTGCATATTCATTCTTATCTAGTCCAAGCCACCTCGTACCAAGAGGGTTATTCGGTGCACCCCCAGGTATTTTTTTTCGATGGTATTCTTTATTTTTAAATTTAGTTATAATACAAAAATTACCTTCAGGCGTAGGTGTACGATCTCTTCCAGTCGTTACTGGAAATGTTTTTGTGTAATTTCCATTTTCAAAAAAAGACAACTGGTTCGTCGTAAGATTTACTAATATTAAATGATCTGTATTAGCAAAAGCACTAACCGGTAGGAT
This sequence comes from Bacillus cereus group sp. BfR-BA-01441, assembly GCF_022663075.1. Lineage (NCBI taxonomy): Bacteria > Bacillati > Bacillota > Bacilli > Caryophanales > Bacillaceae > Bacillus > Bacillus cereus group sp. BfR-BA-01441. The sequence goes on along the minus strand of NZ_JAKUEU010000069.1, from coordinate 25,869 downwards.
GAAAAATAATAGTATGATGAAACATAACTTTTTCAGCTATATCCCCCCTAGCGCTCCCTATAATAAGTGGAATTAACATTACTTTGCTCTTATAAATGAAAACTATCCATTTACAATAACGCCCCCATTTACATGTATCATTTGCCCAGTAACATAGGATGAATCACCAGATGCCAAGTATACGTATGCCGGCGCTAATTCATATGGTTGACCAGGTCTTTGCATCGGAACATTGCTCCCAAACTGAGAGACTTTCTTCTCATCAAAGCTCGATGGAATAAGCGGTGTCCAAATCGGGCCTGGTGCAACACCATTTACCCGAATCCCTTTTTGCACTAACGATTGAGAAAGTGATCTTGTAAAAGCTACGATTGCTCCTTTCGTTGCGGAATAATCAATTAACGTTTCATTTCCTTCATATGCAACGATAGATGCCGTATTTATAATGACATCCCCTTTCTTCAAATGAGAAAGGGCTGCTTTCGTAACGTGAAAATAAGAAAAAATATTAATACGAAATGTTTTTTCTAGCTGTTCTGCTGTAATATACTCTAGCCCTTGCTGCGGATATTGCTGTGCAACGTTATTCACTAAAATATTTAAACTACCTAACTGCCGGGCGGTCTCTTCCACAATATCTTTACAATGCTGTTCATTACTCAAATCCCCCGGCAACAATACACACTTTACACCTTCTTTTTCAACACGTTGTTTCGTCTCATTTGCATCTTCTTCCTCATCTAAATAAGCAATCGCAACATTTGCTCCCTCTTTTGCAAAAGCGATGGAAACTGCTCGTCCAATTCCGCTATCTCCTCCCGTAATTAACACATTCTTCCCTTTTAACTTTTCACTTCCTTTATAGTTTGCATCTTCAAACTGCGGAAGGGGGCTCATTAATGATTCAATACCTGGCTGCTTATTTTGATGTTGCGCAGGCATTGTTATAAAGTTTTTTTGCTGTGGCATAGCTGCTTTCAACTCCTTTTCCTTAGCATGTGCACAATAAAAAGCTGAAATTCACACATCGTTTTACGATTAATATTCGAATTTAAGACACAAAATATGAATTGTTATAAACTTTTTATGCAAAACTATTGCAAAATAGATAAAAAACGAATATTATATATAACTGTTGTGAAAATTATTCGTAAACAGAAAGGATGTTTATATGTTTAACCTTTCAAAACATAAAACTTCTATTAAAACTGAAATTATGGCAGGTATTATTACCTTCTTAACAATGGCATATATCATTGTCGTAAACCCTGTTATCCTTGGAGATGCAGGTGTTCCATTTGAACAAGCATTTACAGCAACAATTATCGCTGCTGTTGTCGGAACATTATTTATGGCAATCTTTACAAACTTACCAATCGCAATCGCACCAGGTATGGGATTAAATGCTTACTTCTCTTACTCTGTTGTAAAAGCGCATGAAGGCATGACTTTCGCAATTGCATTCTCTGCTGTATTCGTAGCAGGTATGATTTTAATTTTGTTATCATTCACATCTTTCCGTACAAAATTAATGGAAGCAATTCCTGAAAACTTAAAACATGCAATTACTGCTGGTATCGGTCTTTTCATCGCCTTTATCGGTTTACGTTTAACAGGTATCGTTACAAAAAATGATGCAAACTTAGTTGGACTTGGTGATCTTCACTCTGCTCCAGTTCTACTAGCATTGGCTGGGCTTGGAATTACTATTGTTCTTATGTCTTTAAATGTAAATGGCGCACTATTTATTGGTATGCTATTAACTGGTATTATCGCTTTCTTCACAGGACAGTTAACATTCTCAAACGGTGTTACATCAATGCCTGGATTACCAGAAGGAATTATCGTTTCAAATCCAATTACTGCTGTATCTGACGTAATTAACTACGGATTATACGGCGTTGTATTCTCATTCTTCCTTGTTACACTATTCGATACAACAGGTACATTACTTGGCGTTGCACAACAAGGTGGATTTATGAAAGACGGAAAGCTTCCAAAAGCAGGACGAGCTCTTCTATCTGACTCATTCTCAGCAACTATTGGTTCTATGTTCGGAACGACACCATCAACAGCTTACATTGAATCATCTGCTGGTGTTGCAGCTGGTGGTCGTACTGGTTTAACAACTGTTACAGTAGCTGTTCTATTCGCATTAGCAGCATTCTTCGGACCATTAGTAAGTGCTGTTTCTGGTGTATCAGCTATTACTGCTCCATCATTAATTATCGTTGGTAGTCTTATGATGGGCTCAGTTCGCCACATCGATTGGGACGCATTTGATGAAGCATTCCCAGCATTTTTAGTAATCTTAAGCATGCCACTTACATCAAGTATCGCAACAGGTATCGCACTTGGATTTATTTCATACCCACTTATGAAAGTGGCAAAAGGTAAATTCCGTGCTGTTCACCCACTTGTGTATGTATTTGGAATTTTGTTTGCTTATCAATTGATATTCTTACCACATTAAAATCTCTCATAAAGAGGGATTTTTTTATACATAAAAAGTAGAGCATCGAAATTCGATGTTCTATTTTCCTTTTTTAAAAGCAATATAAAAAGACTGCAGAGAACTCCATCTCCACAGCCTAATTATTATTTTTGCAAGAACGCCTGCAAATCTGCAAATTGCCTCTTTGCATCTTCATAGCCTTGCTCGTATAAATTTTGTAGTTTTGCTGTATCTTTTTCCATACGATCTACTTGAAGCGGCACTTCTGGGCGAATAACAAATAAATTGCCAGCTTGTTCTTCTTTTTCAATATAGTGAAGTGTTTCATTATACACTTCATAACGATTCAGCATCGTGTTAACAAGGTTCGGATATTTTTTATAAGCTTTCGCTGCAATCCATCCAAACTTTGATTTTTTCTTCGCGTAGCCATGATTTCTCGTTAAAATAACGACTGATTTTTTAAATCCATCCTCTTGCGCTTTACGAACTGGAATTGGATCAGAAATCCCGCCATCTAACAGTTGTTTACCGCGGTAATTTACTACTGGTGCAATGAAAGGCAATGAACTAGACGCTTGTAATAAATTTAGCGCATCATCATTCGTTCCTTCTTTTTCAAAATAAACAGATTGCCCTGTTTCACAATCCGTCGTTCCTACAAGGAAACGTTCCGGGCTATTAAAGTATGTTTCAAAATCAAACGGCACATGCTTTTCTGGAATTTCGTGGAAAATGAAATCCATATCAAATAGCTGACGTTTTCTCCATAAGTTTTTATACGATAAATATTTCGGATGTGATGCATAATCAATATTGACCGTTTTATTTCTATTTCTTTGTCTGGAAAGATACGACGCTGCATGACAAGCACCAGCTGATACACCGATTACATATGGAAAATATAAATCTTGTTCCATAAAGTATTCTAATATCCCGCCCGTGTATACACCACGCATACCGCCGCCTTCTAATACTAACCCCGTATTTTCAAGCATGTTACTCTCTCCTCTATATATATTGACTCTTTAATTATTCACCATGTTAAGTATCTTTTTCTATTATATATGAGTTCTTTCAGAAATTATATTTAAAAGACTTGAGAAAAAGGAGTTTTTTCTTCCAATTATATTTCCAAATGACCGGAGACATCCTTTATAAACCTTTGAATAAAGTCTTGCTCTTCTTTCGTATATCCATCTAAAAGTAACAACCACTTTTCTTCAGCTTGCTTATGCAATTTTTCATGAGCTTTATATATTTCATTCCCACTCTCCGTTAAGCTGAAGAAGATTTCTTTTTGATTATCTAACATTTGCATCTTCTCAACGAATTGCTTTTGAAACAACTTTGTACAAATTTTAGAGATTGCTCCCTTCGTCATGCCCATTTCTGTCGTAATTGCCGTTACATTCATCAAACCATTTTTTCCGATACATTCGATTACATGTAACTCAGATAAAGACATACTACTTACACCTGTCTCACGAAGAAACTTCTCGTTTTGTCGTTTTAAATGTTCTTCTTTTTTATGCAAAAGTGTACGAATGTCCGACAGTATTTCCATTTGCTTCGTTGTATGCTTCAATCCGTTCGCCTCCTAAGTTTCCAAAGAAACAATTTAACTATATACCATTTTAAAATTATTTTTTCATCTTTACAAGTGAGAAAATCATGTTAAAATAAATTTAGTTTCCAAGGAAACTAAATTACAAGGAGGTTAACAAGATGAAAAAATCTAAACTAACTTTCATTTTATATGTTGTCTGTATTAGTGCCTTACTCGGTTCCTTCGCTCAAAATATTTACACACCTATCTTACCGATGATTCAAAATTCTTTTCACACTTCTCTTTATCTTGTAAATGTAACAGTTTCACTTTTCACATTCGTTCTTGCAATTATGCAGCTCGTATATGGACCTTTAATTGATACAAAAGGGAGAAAATCTGTCCTTATCCCTAGTTTAGTCATTAGTACAATTGGTTCAATCGGATGTGCCTTTTCGGCAAACATTTATTTATTTCTCTTTTTTAGAGCTGTTCAAGCTATAGGAATAGCGGCTATACCTGTAGTTTCAGCAACGATTATCGGCGATTTATTTGAAGGAAAAGAACGCGGAGAAGCGATGAGCCTATACCAAATGTTACTTGCCCTCGCACCTGCAATGGCTCCTCTCATAGGTGGTTATCTTGGCAGTATAAATGGTCACTTATCTGTATTTCTCTTTTTATCTACACTTGGCATTATCTTATTAATTATAAACATTTCACTACTCCCAGAAACAAAGCCAAATATAATTAAACAATCTAAAGCACAAAAGAATTACTCTCTTATCTTAAAAAATAAAACTGGATTTTCTATTACTCTTATTGGCTTCATTCAATTTTGTATTTACTTTTGCTTTCTCGTTTTTTTACCGAGTATTTTAACAAATTCATTTCATTTAACTGTAAATAAAATTGGTCTTATGTTTGTACCAATGTCTCTTTCTATCATGCTAGGAAGTTTTTGCTACAAGTTTTTGCAAAAACGCCTCACAACAAAGCAAGCTTTATTTATTACGAGTTTCTTCAATATTATATGTGTCGTTTTATTCTCTTTCACATATAACATCAATATCCCATTCATCATTATCGTTACATCTTTGTACGGTTTTAGTATGGGACTTTCTATGCCAACTCACACTACTTTATTAACAGAAGAATTCGTACAAGAACGCGCAACAGCTATCGGTATGTACAACTTCATCCGCTATCTTGGTATGGGCACAGGGCCACTTATAGGTGGATTTCTTTTATTTAACCAAAATTACTTTTGGATTTTCTTCCTAGGCGCAATTATGTTTTTACTTGTAATCTTATATACAATGAAAATGCTAAGTTTTCATTCTGTACAAAAAGCAAAATAGAGCCCCCAAAAAGGTCGGCTCTATTTATCCTCTTTGATCCGCAACAATATGAATATCAATATACTTTGTTTGTCTCATAATTTCATTTACAATAGAGCCTTTTCGTATTTCTTCCCACCTTGTTCTAGCCGATTGTCCAAGTAAAATTTGCGTCACCTGTAATCTTTTTGCCACTTCAATAATAACATCTGCTGGCTTTCTTCCCTTTGCTTCTTCTAATACAAAACTTGCATCAAATTGATTCGTTAGCAACTTCCACTCTTCAATCGTCTGCTTTTTTCCAGCTGAAATAGAATCTATATTTTCCCTCTCAACGTTTAATACGTACAATTCAGCGTTTAACCGATCAGCCATGCGCCATCCCCGTCTTATTAATTTCTCCGCTGTTGAACTGTATTGTACACAAACGAGAATTTTTTCTTTCACTCCGATTGGTTCTATCACTGTTTGACTAATCTTTTCGTCCATATCGTCAGCGACTTCACGAAGCGATAATTCCCTAAGTGCTCCTAAATTATTAAGCGTAAAGAAATTTTGCAAGCTTTGCTGAATTTTTTCTTCTTTATATATCTTTCCGTCTATTAACCTCTTCCGAAGTACTTCCGGTGTTGCATCAACGAGCTGAATTTCATTTGCTTTTTGTAAAATAAAATCTGGAATTCGTTCTCTTACTTTTACATTCGTAATTTGAGCTACAATATCATGAACACTTTCTAAATGTTGAATATTAAAAGCTGATAATACCGATATACCAGCCTCTAACAATTCCTGCACATCCATATAACGTTTCTTATGTTTAGAACCAGGAACATTACTATGCGCAAGTTCATCCACTACGACTACTTGAGGCGCGCGTTTTTTTATTCCTTCCACATCAAGCTCATAAAATACCTTTCCTTTATACTGTATTTCTTTCAAAGGAACTTTTTCTAAATCAGCAATTGCTTCTTCCGTCTCTTTTCTTCCATGCGTTTCAATCAAACCAATTACAATATCAATTCCATCTTTTTTCATTTCCCTTGCATCAAAGAGCATTTTATAACTTTTTCCTACGCCTGGAGCTGCTCCTACATATAACTTTAACTTTCCCCGATTTTGTTGCCGAATATATTCTAAATATTCCTCTGGCGTTCGCCTTTGAAACTTCGGTTCATAATCATCCGCATACAAAATAAACACTACCTTTCATTCGAAACAACGCTACCTCAATCCGTTAGATTGAGGTAGCACTGTTACTATTTCATTAATTTTTGTAATGCTAAATTTAGCTTTAAGACATTCACTCGATCTTCTCCAAATAAACCAAGTGCAGCACCTTCTGTTTGATCTTTAATCAATTGATTAAGTTTTTCTTTCGGAATATTCGTTAATTTCGAAATGCGATCCACCTGCACCGAGGCCGCCTTTGGACTAATATCAGGATCAAGCCCTGAACCTGAATTTGTCACTAAATCTATCGGTACTTCTGTTACTGGAACTCTCGGATTTTGTTTCTTCCACTCTTCAATACTTTTCTCTACTCGTTTCTCTAAATCTGGATTAGATGGTGCATAGTTATTTGAACCAGATGCTTCAGCCTTATATTCAATACTAGAAACACGCCCTTGAAAATAACGTGGATCCGTGAAGTTTTGCCCGATTAATTTAGAACCAATCACTTCATTTTTATCATTATATATTAGACTTCCATCCGCATTATCCTTCATCACGGCTTGTGCAATACCAGTAACAATAAGCGGGTATACAAGTCCGCACAACACTAGAAATGTAAAAGTAATACGGATAATTGTTGATAGTATACTTTGTTTCTTCTCCATCTTTTTCCCCTCTTCCTTATATGAACAAGCCGACAATTATATCAATTACTTTAATTCCAATGAACGGAACGATAACTCCACCAAGCCCATAAATAAGTAAGTTTCGGCTAAGCAATGCATTAGAACTCATCGGTTTATATGCGATACCTTTCATCGCTAACGGAATGAGTAATGGAATAATAACAGCGTTAAATATTAATGCTGATAAAATAGCTGACAGTGGTGATGTTAATTTCATAATGTTCAATGCCTCCATTTGCGGAATCGCAAGTGTAAACATTGCTGGAATGATTGCAAAATATTTTGCTATATCATTCGCAATACTAAACGTCGTTAAAGCACCTCGCGTCATTAACAATTGCTTACCGATTCCTACAACCTCAATAATTTTCGTTGGATTCGAGTCTAGATCAATCATGTTTGCCGCTTCTTTCGCTGCTGTCGTACCACTGTTCATCGCTAATCCAACGTCCGCCTGTGCTAATGCTGGAGCATCATTTGTACCATCACCTGTCATCGCTACAAGTTTCCCTTTATCTTGCTCTGCTTTAATGACAGCAATTTTATCTTCCGGTTTACACTCGGCAACGAATTCATCTACTCCAGCTTCTTTTGCAATGGTTGCTGCTGTTAACGGATTATCACCTGTACACATAACCGTTTTAATCCCCATTTGGCGTAACTGTTCAAAACGCTCACGCATACCCGGTTTTACTGTATCCTTTAAATAAATTAAACCGTAAATACGATTATCTACTGCAACTACAAGTGGTGTTCCGCCCTCTTTTGAAATTAAGTCTGCTTTTTGATTTACATCTTTCGGAATTGTTCCGCCTTGTGACTCAACCCATTCAATAACGGCACCTACAGCACCTTTTCTCACTTTCGTTCCGTCTTGTAAATCAACACCACTCATTCTCGTTTCTGCTTTAAACGGAACAAACTCACCTTGTTCTGCAAGTTCTCTATTATATGATATAGATTTTCCCTGCACATACTCGATAACAGATCGACCTTCTGGTGTTTCATCTAAAACAGAACTAATAGCGGCCCACTTTCCAACTTGCTCAATCGTTTCATTTCCTACAGGTAATAATGTATGAGCCATTCGGTTCCCAAAAGTAATTGTACCTGTTTTATCTAAAATAATTGTATTAATATCGCCCGCAGCTTCTACTGCTTTCCCTGACATCGCTAGCACGTTAAATTTTGTCACCCGATCCATCCCCGCAATACCAATCGCTGATAGCAAACCACCAATTGTCGTTGGAATTAAACATACTAACAACGCTACAAGTACAGCAGTATCAATTTGAAAACCTAAATAATTTGTAAAAATCGGCAACGTCACAACGACGATCAAGAAAATAAGAGTTAAGCTCGTTAATACTGTATTTAAAGCAATCTCATTCGGCGTTTTTTGACGAGCAGCTCCTTCTACTAAAGAAATCATTTTATCGATAAATGATTCACCAGGATTACTCGTAATGACAATTGTAATTTCATCACTTACGACCATCGTTCCACCTGTTACGGAACAAAAATCACCGCCTGCTTCTTTTATAACAGGAGCTGATTCACCTGTAATTGCAGATTCATCTACAGATGCTAATCCTTTGATTACTTCGCCATCACTTGGAATCATTTCTCCTTGTTTTACGATAACAACGTCACCTTTTCTAAGATCAGTTGCTGAAACTTGGACAATGTCTCCATTTTCTTTTACTACATTTGCAAACACATCTTTCTTCGACTGCTTTAAAGAATCGGCTTGCGCTTTACCACGACCTTCTGCTAATGCTTCTGCAAAATTCGCAAATAAAACTGTAAATAATAGAATGAGAGAAACTGTTATATTAAACCATCCTGGTATACTACTAGAACTGCTTGGAAGAAAAGATAAAATGAACGTAATGATAAATCCAATTTCCACAACGAACATAATCGGATTCTTTATCATGACTTTCGGATTCAATTTCGCAACGGATTGCTTCATCGCATGTGTTACGATATCACGATCCATCGTTTTCGCTTGTCTAACTTCATCTTCTACAGCATGTATTTGTGACTCATTTAATTGTTTTTCTTTTACTACTACCGGTCTCATCATTTACCCTCCATTACTTCAATGTAAGAAATTCTGCAATTGGACCGAGTACTAACATCGGGAAGAATGTTAATGCACCGACAATTACAATTGTTCCAATGAAGATGCCACCAAATAAACTATTATCTGTACGGAACGTTCCGACTGTTTCTGGCACTACCGTTTTTTCTTTCAATGAAGCTGCCACAGCTAGCATCGTAATTAAACTGAAGTAACGTCCTAAAAACATAACTAAACCAGTCGTAATATTCCAAAACGGTGTATTATCTCCTAATCCTTCAAATCCAGATCCGTTATTCGCAGCTGACGATGTATATTCATATACCACTTGCGTCAAACCGTGGAAACCGGAATGAGAAATAGCATCCGTCCCTAAATTTGTTGAAAGAGCTAATGCCGAAAATCCTAAAATGAGCAATGGATGAAATAAAATCGTGACCGCGATTAATTTCATTTCCTTACCTTCAATCTTTTTACCTAAAAACTCTGGTGTCCGTCCAACCATTAACCCAGATATAAACACCGCGATAATTGCATACATAATAATGTTTACAAAACCTGCTCCAACGCCACCATACACAGTATTTAACATCATATTTACAAGCGGAACTAAACCGCCAATTGGTGTTAACGTATCATGCATCGTATTAACAGCGCCTGTTTCAGCAGCTGTCGTTACCGTTGCGTATAGTGAAGAAAATACTGTTCCAAATCGTACTTCTTTCCCTTCTGTACTTCCTTGTACATGTTCGATACCCATTCCATTTAATGCCGGATTCCCATTTAGTTCAGATGTCGTAATCGTTATAAATCCTAGTAAAAACACCATAAAAAGTGATACGAAAAGGATGCGACCTTGTTTTTTATTTCCTACCATTCGCCCGTACGTAAATGGAAGTGCTGTTGGTAATAACATCATAAGCATCATTTGCAAAATATTACTCATTTGTCCTGGATTTTCAAAAGGATGCGTAGAGTTCGCTCCGAAAAATCCACCGCCGTTATTTCCAAGTTCCTTTATGGAAACGAATGATGCAACAGGTCCACGTAATATACTTTGCTTTGCCCCATCAATCGTTTGTGCTGTAACCGCCCCATCTAACGTTTGCGGTACGCCAAGTGCGACAAAAACTAGTGCCGCAATAAATGCAATAGGAAGAAACACTCTCGTTAACGCTCTCGTAAAATCAACGAAAAAGTTACCAAGTTCTTTTCCAGCAAGTCCTCTTATAAAAGCCATAACGAGCGCTAATGTCGTTGCTGGTGCCGCAAACATTAAAAATGTAATTCCGATTAATTGTGATAAATAAGATAAACCATTTTCACCGCTATAATGCTGTAAGTTTGTATCAGCCATAAAACTAATTGCTGTATTAAAAGCGAGCGTAGGCTCCATCCCTTCAATATGCGCTGGATTTAGTGGCAGCACACCTTGTAATCTGAAAATGAAGTATACGACAACGATCATAAATCCATTTAATAAAACTAATGATAATGCGTACTGTTTCCACGTTTGATTGTATGCTTTTACACCCGTAATTTTAAAAATAAGTTTTTCAAAAGGCCCGAATACTTTATCTAACGTTTTGCTACCTTGAAAAGCTTTTTCTAAATAAATCCCCGTTGGCTTTGCTACTAAAATAAACAAGAGCATTGTAATAATGACTACAACCCAAATCATAATGAATGATTCCCCCTAATTAAAACTTCTCTGGATTTAATAATGCATACACTAAATACACTGTAATTGCTGCGACAATAACCGATAAGACAATCATCATGATTGCTTTCCTTCTTTCACAACTTTATCTGACCAACTTGCAAGACTTGCCATCGATGCAACTAATAAAATAAAAATCCCGACCATTACAACATCTAACATAACTATCCCTCTCTTTTTGTTAAAATTTACCATTTAAATATTAAAAAAGAACACTGAGCTCTACTCAGTGTTCAAAAAATGAACAACAAAAAGTAAACCTCCTCTCTAAACGCTTACGAGGTTAGCTGTCGGATTCGGGCCTAAAGAGTAGCCCTACTTTCAAAACTGAAAGATTCACCCCAAGTGACGATGCACAAAATTGGTTCCCCCGCTCCATTTCTGGAACTCAGCGATTTTAGGTTTTTTTGGAAATTTTATGAATGATTTATGAGAGTAAATATACTCCTCTATATTTCACTTGTAAAGGGGTAAATTACTGAAAATAATAATATTTACATTCATTTAAACGCTTACATTGAAGATTATTACTGTTATTTCATCTATTTTCTTTATTTCTCTTTTCTTTTCTTAAAAATGACCTTTTAAATATGAAATAAAAAGAGCGAATGACATGAAGTGCATAGCTTGTTGCACTCAGCATTCGCTCTTTTTTATTCAACCTTTATTCTCCTCGTAAAAATGCACGTAAATTTCTCCCACGAATATAAACTTGTGTCAATTCTGCATGTAGCTGCTCATACTCGGTAATATCCATCTCTAAATACAAAGCATCTTTTGATGGTAATATAATATATGGCCCTGGAAAAAGGGGATCAATCTGGACCAATTCTTGAACTCGCTCTACCGATACTGCCCAACGATTTGCTATATCTCCAAGTAATAGTACCTTCATCATTTCTTCCCCCGCCCTATTCAAAAAATAAAAAAGAAATATTATCACAATTTGTAAACACGACAAACTTAGCTCCAATGGTTTCATAGAGCCTCGCTGGATATCGTTTATTCCTTGTAACAACAGTAATAGGTGCTTGAAAAGAAAAGCGAATGTGTTCTGTGAAAAAACTAACGATTGGAAGCTCATCCCCTAGTAAAATCACCTTCTTAATACACTCACAAATACTAGTAAAGTCCTGCTCCTTACTGCAGCTATAAGTCCAATCAAACCCACAATTCCTAACTTCAGCCGCTATCTCTTCATTTGCTGTAAAAATAATTAACTCATGTTGAAATGATACTAAATCTCTTAAACTATCTACTTTACTTTCTTCTCCAACACAAATAAGTGTTAGTTCCATGTACCTCATCCTCCTTAGTATAAAAGAAATCAAACATAGATTGATATTCCCCTATACTAATCAGATCGATGAAGTGATGTATCCATCATGGCACCGTCCTCTCTCAAGACGCTTACGAAGTTAGCTGTCGGATTCGGACTTTGAGAGTAGCCCTACTTTCAAACTTGAAAGATTCACCCCTAGTGCCTACGCACAAATTGGTTCCTCCGCTCCATATAATTGGACTCAGCGTTTACAAAAAAATGTATTCTGGCTGATATATTACTCCTGTATTTTGAAAAAGTAAACAGAAAAAAAGCCAGTTATAAAACTGGCTTTTCACTTACCTATGCACGCGTTCTATTCACTTTATATGCAAAATGATTCGTCGGTCCATGACCACTACCAATATTCAATGGCTCTTCAATTGCTATACTAATAAATCGTTTTGCTTCTTGAACAGCATCTTCAATTGAGTATCCTTTCGCAAGTCCTGCTGTAACCGCTGAAGCAAATGTACACCCACTTCCATGCGTTTGCTTTGAAGGAATTCGCTCGCTTCTAAACTCAATAAATTTTTCTCCATCAAAGAGGAAATCAATTACTTCATTCCCTTGATATTCTGCATGTCCGCCCTTCATAAGCACATATTTAGCACCTAATTCATGCAATACTTTTGCAGCTTCCTTACTATCTTCAACATTATGAATCTCCATCCCAGTTAACACTTCTGCTTCTGGGACATTCGGTGTTATAACAGTTGCTACTGGTAATAAATATTCTTTTAATGCTTGAACTGCTTCTTGCTGTAATAATGATGCACCGCCTTTTGCAATCATAACGGGATCTAGCACAATATTATTCCAGCCAAACTTTTTAATTTGTTCTGCAACAATTTGAATTATTTCACTACTAAATAACATTCCTAGTTTCACTGCATCTGGTGTTACATCCGTACCAATTGAATTCAGCTGTTCTGTAATACCTTCTAATGGAACAGAATATACCCCTTGAACGCCAAGCGTGTTTTGAGCAGTAATTGCCGTAATAGCCGTCATTCCGTATACACCAAGCTCTTGGAATGTTTTTAAATCTGCCTGAATTCCAGCACCGCCGCCGCTATCAGACCCTGCAATTGTTAAAGCTTTATTCACTTTCATCCCACTCATCCTTTTCTATCCAAAATAGCGATGATAAATCGTTTTTGCTTCGCTTATATCTTTCGTTCCATGTACGAGCACACGGCCATCTTTAAAGGCTACTAACCTCTTGTCTTCAACAGAAAATGATAGTAAATATGGATTTATATTTAAATCATTTACACGACCTTCCAACAACTCTTTATATTGTTCAAAATTCATTTCATCTTTATGAGGTGGTCTAATTTGAACTGTATTTCGCCCGCATAAAACTGCTGTTTTTGATGTGTTTTCTTTATTTAAATACGGATATAATGCATTCTCTCCGCATGAAGGACAATTATGCTGGCGAAGTTTTTGCACATTCATACATGAATACTCATTCTTCCACATATCAAACGATACAAGCCCATCTCGAAGTGATTCGTAATCTTCTACTAACAGTTTAAGAGCTTCTGTTACTTGATGAGAAACGACAAGAGATACAGCAGGTGATATAATACCCGCTGTATCACATGTTGCCCCGCCAAGCGGAATCGACTGTAATAAACATGATAAACATGGTGTTTTACTAGGAAGGATTGTGTAAGAAAGACCGTAACTACCTACACATGCACCGTAAATCCATGGAATAGAATATTTTTGTGATATATCATTTACAATAAAGCGCGTTTCGAAATTATCAGTCGCATCAATAATTACATCAACATTTATAACAAGTTCTTCTAGCTCTTCAGCTGTTACATCTTGAACGAGAGCTTCTATTGTTACATCACTATTAATCTCTTCTAAACGTTTTTTAGCCGCTATAGCTTTTGGAAGATTATTCTTTACGTCGCTCTCTGCATACAATTGTTGTCTTTGTAAATTACTCCAATCTACATAATCACGGTCAACAATTGTTATCTTGCCAACACCTGCTCTTACAAACATCTCTGCATTTGCACTACCTAATGCACCTGCACCGATAATAAGCACATGCTTTTCTCTTATCTTTTGCTGTCCTTCTTCTCCAATTGGAGAAAATAGTTCTTGGCGAGAATATCGATTATTCAACTACGCTCATTCCTTCTAAAGGACTACTTGCAGTTGCACAACGCTTACGTGCAATGCGACCTGCTTCAAATCCTAAACGGCCTGCTTCAATACTTAATTTCATTGCTTGTGCCATTTTAATAGGATCTTTTGCTCCTGATACAGCTGTATTTAATAACACGCCATCTGCTCCTAATTCCATTGCAAATGCCGCATCAGCTGGGCTACCAATACCGGCATCAACGATAACTGGTACTGTCGCTTGTTCAATAATGAAGCTCAAATTTAATGGATTTACAATACCAAGTCCTGATCCGATTGGAGATGCTCCTGGCATAATCGCATGCACGCCAAGCTCTTGTAATTTACGTGCTAATACAACATCATCAGATGTATACGGAAGTACGATAAATCCTTCTTCCAGTAACATTTCAGATGCCTTTAATGTTTCTACCGGATCAGGTAATAACGTTCTATCATCACCAATAACTTCTACCTTTATCATGTCACAAAGCCCAGAAGCTTTTGCTAATTTTGCAATACGAACAGCCTCTTCAGCGTTTTTTGCTCCTGCTGTATTTGGTAATAACGTATATTTTTTCACATCAAGTTTCTCTAATAAATTAGGTTGCTTTGCATCAAAGATATCCATACGACGTACTGCAAACGTTAAAATTTCAGCTTCAGAAACGTCAATTGCCTTTTGCTGTACGTCAAAATCAGGGAATTTACCTGTTCCTAATAAAAGTCTAGAATGAAATGAAAATGGTCCAATGTTTAACATAATCAACCGCCTCCTACGAAAGTTACAATCTCAATTTGGTCTCCATCAAAAACAGATGTATCTGTATGATCATCTTTTTGTAAAATATCTTTATTACGCTCTACTACAACAATTCTGTTATCTAGCTCTAAATGTGTAAGTAGCTCAGCTACTGTTTTTACACTCGCTGGCACTTCAATTTGGTTACCATTAATTTTTAAATTCAAACTTCCATCCCCTTTCTAAACTCTTCTAGAAAGCAATGAATCTAGCAAATGATTCTCTTGCTTTCCTTCTATTAAATCAGCCATATATTGGCCAGAAATAGGACTTAATAAAATACCGTTTCGATAATGGCCCGTGCAAGCATATAAACCTTTTATTTCTTCATGCTCTCCCATATAAGGAGCTTCATGATTCGATTGTGGTCTTAATCCTGCCCACGTGCTTTCCCATTCTGCTTCTTTTAAAGCTGGCAATATTGTATAAGCACGCTCTAATATAGAAGTTATACTTTCTGGCTGCACAGTTTTATTGAACGTATGTGGCTTCATTGTTGCCCCAATTACGTAACGTCCACCGCGCTTTGGAGTAATGTAAAATCTTTCTTGAAAAATAGGTGCTTTTAAAAGTTGTTTTCTACTTCTTACCGCAACCACTTCTCCTTTAACTGGATATGTACCCCAATCGCGGTGAAAATAACTGAGTAACTTCGTGCTCCATGAACCTCCTGCAATAACGACTTTCTCACATGTGAAAATACCTTCACTTGTAATAACTCCAGTCACTTTATTATTTTCAATACGGATATCAAATACTTCTGTCTGTTCATATATATCAGCACCGGAAATCGCTGCAGAATGTGCGAATGCTTTCGTAAGCTCTGGTGCAATAACATGACCGTCTTTCGGATAATATACTGCTCCTATAATAGATTCGGATAGATATGGCTCTTTTTCCCGCACATGGTCTCCCGTTAGAAAATAAGAATCTTCACCTGTTTTCTGCTGCCAATCCATAATGTGAAGAATTCTTTCCTTCTCATCTTCATTTTGAGCAATACGATAAATTCCTTTTTCTTCATATCCAATATCAACACCCGTCTTTTCACGTAAAACTGCTGCAAGTTGTGGAAATATAGCTCGGCTTTCTCTAGCAAGTTCAAATAGCGGATCATACGCATCCCATTCTGCCTGAACACCAAGTAAACCAGCAGCTGCTTTTGAAGCTTCCGATGCAATACTTTGCTTCTCCACAATCGCTACTTTATGTCCTCTTTCTGCTAGAAAATGTGCAACTGAACTACCAATTACACCACCACCAATAATCGCTACATCATACTTCTCACACATGTTTTTCCGCCCACTTTCTTATTGATTCCTTATAAGATTTCGCTTTGCTATACGGGTTACTACTACTTACAATTCCAGACATAACTGCTATACCGCTTACACCGTTAGTAAGAACATCCACTGTGTTTTCTGGGGTAATTCCTCCAATTGCTGTAATCGGTATAGATAAACACCTTGCAATGTCTGAAATTTCTTCAAGCCCTCTCGCTGGCACACCTTTTTTACAATCTGTCGGAAATACATGGCCATAAACGAGTGAATCCGCTCCATTTTTAAAAGCTACTATTGCTTCATCTAGCGAATGCACAGAATAACCGACATGCAAATACGAAAACTTTTCTTTCACTGACTTTACATCTGTACTTCGATATCCTAGTTGAACACGAGGAATATTTAATAAAATTGCAATATCAATTCGATCGTTTATGACAATTTTAGAAGCTGGAAAGCCCTCCATTAATAGACTTTCCACACCTTCATATAATTCCTTCGTACTCTTCTCACGCTCACGAATATGCAAATAATCAATCTCACTCTCAATTTGCATCGCTACATTCACTAACTCTTCGAATGGCATATGGCCATTTGAGATTACGTGGAGCTCATTTTTCATATTCATTCGCCTACTTTAAAATATTTTCGAATAATTCATCGGCTGGGACGGTTTCATTCGTCATTCCTTTGTCCTTCAGCCACTTATTTTGTTTCTCCCAAGATTCTTTTGAATCTGATAAGAATGGCTCATCTTTCGTTTCCATCTTCTCTAATAAAATTTTCATACTTTCCTTTTCAACTTCTGGCACAAGTGGGAAGTTTTCTTTTTCTTGATGATTTAATAAAATATTCAATGCTTCATCTGGGTTTTTCTTCATGAAATCATAGCCTTTTTTCGTACCACGTAAGAAAGCTTGCAACGCCTCTTTATCTTTTTTCAACGTTTTATCACCTGTTACAAACACAAGCTCATGATAGTTTGGTACTCCGTAATCAGCTGGATTAAAGTACGCTGGTTCATGGCCTTCATGACGCATAACAGGTACTTCATGGTTAATGTATGCCCCTGTTACCGCATCTACTTTCTTCGTAATTAATGCTGGTACTAAATCAAAGCCAACATCTACTACTTTCACTGTATCAGGATTACCACCAGCTTCTTTTACCATCGTTTTTAAATACATCTCACTTAATGGTGTTCCAGAGTATCCTACTGTTTTTCCTTCTAAATCTTTCGGTGATTGAATGCCCGCTGATTTCAGTGATACAACGTGATTTAATGGTGAACGTACGACAGCCCCAATTGATTTCACTGGAATTTGCTCATTCGCTTTCGCCATAACAACATCTGGCTGATAATACAAGCCAACTGTCACCTTCCCTGCTGCTGCCAGCGTTAATGGATCAGTCGGATTAGAAGGGAATTTAATATTTACCTTTACACCTTCTTCTTTAAAGTATCCTTTTTCAATTGCTGCATAGATAAAGCTATGTACCGCATTTGGATACCAATCTAACATGACTGTTATTTCTTTCTCTTTTTTACTTTTGTCTGATGCTGAATTACTCGAACATCCTGCAATTATTGCAATTAATAATGTAAACACAAAGATGCGCTTTAAAAATTTCATGAATGCTTCCTCCAACTAATGAATTTCTTTTCTAATATGGAAATAATTACGACGAAGAAAATAGCTAATAATGATAACAATACAATAGGTGCAAATACGCCAGCTCCATCTAACTGCGTCATCATTCTCTTACTGAAATATCCAAGCCCAGCTTGTGCACCGAGCCATTCTCCAATTGCTGCTCCGATAACACTAAGCGGAACTGCAATTTTTAAAGCTGAGAAAAAATAAGGAAGAGCAGACGGCAACTTTAATTTAAGAAAAATATCTCTTTTTGTTGCTCCATATGTAACTAAGAGCTCCTCCCATTCTTTTTTCGTACTACGCAGTCCATCATACGTATTGACCGCAATTGGGAAAAACGTAATTAAAACTGTGACAACAACCTTACTCCAAATTGTATATCCAAACCATAAAACAAATAGCGGAGCAAGCGCAGTAATCGGAATCGTTTGTGAAGCAACTAATAATGGATAAAATGCTCTCTCCATCCATGTACTCGCATTCATTAACATCGCTAGCCCTACACCTAATACGATAGAGATAACAACACCTATTAAAACGACGTATAACGTTGCAGGTAAATGAACTGTAAATAATATGTCTTTTAGTTTCCATATCTTCATTAAAATCGCAGAAGGTGACGGTAAAATGTACATCTCATCTACAATTCTTGCTCCTATTTCCCACACAGCTAGTAAAATACTAGAAAGTGTAATAGCAGGAACTAATTCTTTCAATCGGTTCATCACACAAGTACCTGCCTTTGTAACATACTAAGAAGCTCATCTTTCAGCGCTAATACTTCCGGTTTATATAAATCTTTTCGTGTTCTGTTATGATCAAGCGGTACAGTCCGCTCAGTCAAAGTCGTTATCGGCTGCTGTTCCACTACTAAAACTCGGTTTGAAAGAAATAACGCTTCTTCAACATCATGAGTAATGAATAAAATTGTTTTTTCCCACTCTTGCCATTGTTCAAACAACCATTCTTGCAAAGAGGTCTTCGTTAAAGCATCCAACGCACTAAATGGTTCATCTAACAGCAATATCTCCCCGCCTGTTAATAAAGTTCGAATAAAAGATACACGTTGTCTCATACCACCAGATAAATCTTTCGGATATTTTTTCTCATACCCTTGCAAACCAAATTTATGTAACAGTTCCTTTGCCTTTACTTCTGCTTCTTTCTTCTGTACACCTTGGCACTCTAGCGGCAGGGCAGCATTCTCAATAATTGTTCTCCACGGCAAAAGCATATCTTTTTGCGGCATATATCCTACAGGATGGTTCTTTGTTTCTGTCAGTTCTATCTGTCCAGTACTTACCTTTTCTAGACCTGTAATAAGGCGAAATAAAGTACTTTTTCCACATCCACTCGGTCCGATAATACTGACAAACTCTTTCTCATGTATAGAAGCATTTAATTCATGGATGATTGGTTTCTCATCGTAATGAAAAGAAACATTATGAAACTGTAGTATGTTCTTGCTCCTCAAATCCCCACATCTCCTTACGATAGGACATATCCCAGAATAAATATTCAAATCGACTGGAATATAAGAAGATCTCCTCTAATCTTTCTAGTTCTTTCTCAGACTTTCCAACTGCCATTTCATTTAATAAATCTATTAACCAAATACAAAGATTACCGTATTCTTCCGAACTATATCCTTGAATCCACTCACCAAAAAACTCATGATCTCTTGCTCCAGGAATATCATTTAAACGCTTTCCAATTTCCCAATAGCTCCACATACATGGAAGAAGCGCTGCTATTAATTCCGCAAGTGTGCCATTTTGAGATACAGACATCATGTAATTTGTATAAGCTAAATTTTTAGCAGATGGTTTCGCAGACTCTATCTCCTCTATAGAAATTCCAAGTCTTTTTGCATATTGTTTATGGATTGTCATTTCGCCATTTAATATTCCATCAATTTGTTCAGCGAACTTTCCCATTACTTGTGGATTCGTTGCTTTTACAACACCAATCGCATATAACTTTGCATAATCTAGCAGATATAAATAATCTTGAATAATATAATACTGGAATTTATCTTTTTCTAACGTGCCATCTCCCATACCCACTACAAACGGATGATTATGACTCATCTCCCAAACCGGTTGCACAGTTTCTAATAATCTATCGCAAAATTTCATTTCTCTATCTCCTTTCAATATATGTATCTAAATAAAAAACCACTTCTATATATAAGAAGTGGTTACAGCAAATAAAGTTATACATTTATTCGATGTTCCACTTCCCTTCGCTAGTATTACCTAGATCAGGTGTTGTAAGGGTTAAGGATTATTCCTCTCTCAGCAAGTCAAGCACCCCTAGTGGTTTCAATATGAAATTTTCAAATAAAAAAGCCCCGTTTCTATACGCAAAGAAACGGGGACTCATTGTTAGTGTCCGAATTGCTTCCCTACGCTAGCATAATCTAGATCAGGTAATAAAAAGGATCAAAGGCTTACGGCCTACTCTCAGCTGGCAACACCAGCTCTCCTAGCAAACTATAAAATTATCACTGTCAGTATAACACCCTAATAAGACATCATCAACTTTTTTAATTTTCTTAATTATCAACATAATATCAAAATTATACAATACATACATTCTATTTTAGAAAATAAAACCCCAATTAATTGTATAAAAAGGAATCATTATCCTCAAAAAATTTATTTTTATATTGATTTCATATTACATTTATGTGAATACCCCCACTATATTATATCTTTATACTATAATAAAATTACAACTATACAACTAGAGGAGGTCTCTATTCCATGAATATGAAAGCTACTGCTTTAACAGCAACTACTGTAGCGATTGCTTCTTTACTTCCTTCTATGGGTGAAACAAATGTACAAAAAGCAAACGCTGAACAATTATCTAATATTAAAACTGGGTATGTCAAAGTCGATCAAGTAGCATTACATACAGAAGATAACGTAAAAAGCACATCAATTGATACAATTCGCTTTAATACAAAAGTGAACATCCTTGAAACAACTAATGGTTGGTATAAAGTATCTGTTCATAATAAAGTAGGTTATGTACAAAAAGATGCTATTTTACTAAAAAACAAACTTCAAACTAATGATCAATACATCGTTAATGCTAATGCATTAAACGTTCGCTCTGAACCTAATTTAGAATCTTCCATTTTAGATGTATTACCAAATGGTAAGTTTATTACCGTTCAAGAAGATCAAGGCGAATGGTATAAAATATCACATAATGGCCAAACAGGTTACGTACAAAAAGCATTCATCTCTAATGGTTCACAACCCTTAGTAAAAGGAATCACCGTTCAAAATAATACAAAATATACTGTTGCAACACCTAATCTAAATGTACGTAGCACCGCTAGTACAAGTAGCGCTCTACTCGGTTCATTACAAAACGGTACACAAGTACAAGTAGTAGAAACTGTAGGTACTTGGTATAAAATTCGTTTTGGCACAGGATACGGATATGTAGCAAAACACTATGTAGTACAAAATCAACCACAAGCTAAAACAGATCAGCCTTCATCAATTCCAGCTGCTTTCAAATTCCCCGCTCAAGGAAGAATTAGCTCAACCTTTGATATACGCTGGGAACAAATGCATTATGGTATAGATATTGCCGCTCCAGGAAACGTCTCTATCCAAGCTGCTGCTGCAGGTAAAGTTGTGAAATCTTATTATTCAGCTAGCTATGGCAATGTTGTTTTCATTGCGCATCAAATCAATGGGAAATTATATACAACTGTTTATGCTCATATGAAGGATCGCACTGTACAAGCTGGTGATCAAGTACAAACTGGACAATTAATAGGTCATATGGGAAACACAGGTCATTCATACGGGCAACATCTTCATTTTGAATTACATAATGGAGAATGGAATTTTGAAAAAACAAATGCAGTAAATCCACTGCCATATTTAGTTAGGTAAATTGTATGCCACGCAATATACCTCTTATAATTGAATACGCAGCCTTTTTAGGTTTAATCTGTTGTTTAATCATTTACAATACAAACATTGTATTTTTATCTATTATTATTGCTTTTGTTGCATTAGAAATTATGATGGAATCATTTCAAGTGCAACTAAAACAAAAAATTGCCCATATTTATAACGCTATATTTCTTTTGAGTGCTCTCATAACAAATATAATTAGTAATGGCTTTTATTTATCTACTGTATTTCCAGTATTCTTTATGGCTGTTTTATTATTTGTAGCTAGATATATTAATGTCCCTTATAACCAAAAACAAAAACAAGAACAAGAAGCTTAGAAAGAGGAGACACTGTGTACCAATCTTTCAAAGATGCTCCAATAAAATACATATTGCATTTGTATAAGAAAGCCAATACTTTTTTTGGTATACAAGGAAGTTATACTGCACAACTTCTCCTATATGGAATGTTGTTTCTTGTCTTAATCACTTTCTCCTTGTTTTACTAACAAAAAAGGATCTCACATAAACTGGAGATCCTTTTTAATTTATATTAATTTTTCATATCGAAAATATTGTTTATCCACAAGCATATTTTTCATAAATAAAGCTCAGATTATATTTTTTCTCTAAGCTCATTCGTTGTTCGTCATCGCACCAATAGAAAAGAATATCATGAATCGTTGCGTAACGCTTATTTTTAAGAAATAGCCTAAAGAATGATGGTAAACAATCATGTAATTGTATAAATATATAATTGCGTAGTGTTTCTTCTTTATATTCAATCCCCTTACAAATATACAGTAATTCTTCACAATAATATGCATGCTGTGGAACTTGTATCATTTCGAAAAATGGCACATAAGATAGTAGCTTTCCAATAAAATGACCATATCGATCCATTACTCCTATCGTCATATGCTCCATCATTTCTTTCATCACATATAAATAATCATCTACATGCGTTGTCTTTAATGGGTCTAAGCGATCGGAAATTTGAGATAATACAGCTCTTTGACATGCTAAAACTGCCTGACTAGGTCCATAATATGATAGGAAATCTGTACACTTACGATATTTCCGTAATAAATCATGTGTATACAAATCATATACAAAAGTATTACAATACATTGCTAAACTCATCATATCACTATTTAATTGCTCTTTTGATAATGATTTCGCTCTCTTGCACATATAAAAGAATGTAAATTCCAATACTTCTTTATGAGATAATAAATGTTTACAATCGGTTATACACTTCTCATTAAATTTAACTCTATCCCAAATTTCAATATCCCTATCTATCAATTCACCTATACGATATTTAATAATTAAATAATTTAAAGCAACTGATTGCGTCAAAAGATCCCATGTTTCATATTCCAATGAAGTATGAACAAACTCAGCTAATCCTTGCGCTATCATAAAATCATTTGCCTCTTCATACCAACCAATCTCTTGGCATAAGCGAAGAATACGCACTAAAGTTGGAATTTCATCTTTATGAAACTGCGGTAATTTCTTTGCTTTATTCATGCCATATACGATAAATGCCGCTAAATTTTCTTCTTTATAAAATTCTTTCTCTTTCCATACTAATATAGTTCGTTCTTTCCCCTCACCTTTTGGGTGACAAGGTACAAGCAAAGAAAATAATTCAGCGAAATTATTTGGTTCTATATATGTATCTGTAACCAAATTCCAATTTGGATCGCCCTGTACAGCCTTCATATAATTCCCCTTCCCTTTTCATCTATGTAGGAAATATTAATTTATTATCGCACCACTAAAAATTAATATTGTTATATTCAAAATCTCTCATAAGACTTATATCTATCAGTATATCATCTTTTCTCTTATTAAAAATTAAGAATAACAAATTTTAAAAAAATGTCGAAATTATTAACCACATACTTATTATATAATGTCTCAGATACATCACGCTAACATATTAGTTTAATCCATATATACTAGAATAATGTATCTGAAATTTATATATAATTTAGCTCTTTATGAGTGACCATTAAACTCTCGGTTAATGAAAGTTTCAATTCACTCTGTACGCTCTGAGATTTCGCTCAAGGCAAATCCAGCTTGATCATCTGCTGATTCCCTTATAGCTAAATCTCCTAGTGCTAACATGCCAATAAGTTGACCACTATCAACTACTGGTAATCGTCTAATTTGATGCTGTGCCATTAGCTCTGTAGCTTTTTCAATAGAATCATTTGGAGAAACTGAGATAATATTTGTTGTCATTACATTTGTAATCTTATTAGATCCAGGATGTTTTTCAGCAATCCCTCGAACGACTAAATCACGATCAGTAACAAGCCCAACAACTTGCTCATTTTCAACAACAGGAATTAATCCAACCGATTCTTCCTTCATTTTTACAGCTGCCTCATATACATTGTCTAGCGGTGTACAATGTACAATATGGGTACTCATTAAGTCTCTCACTCGTGTCATTATGATTTCCTCCTTTTTATACATACCATAGCTTTTCCAAAATTCCTTTATTTATTTCTGGAAAGTAACGTAATAAAAAGGATTAACAAAATAAAAAAGAGCCAGCATAATGCTGACTCTTTTTTGTATGACCCGTACGGGATTCGAACCCGTGTTACCGCCGTGAAAGGGCGGTGTCTTAACCACTTGACCAACGGGCCATGGCTCCGCAGGTAGGACTCGAACCTACGACCGATCGGTTAACAGCCGATAGCTCTACCACTGAGCTACTGCGGAATAATATATGGTGGGCCTAAATGGACTCGAACCATCGACCTCACGCTTATCAGGCGTGCGCTCTAACCAGCTGAGCTATAGGCCCATATACTTTACAGGGGCAGTAGGAATCGAACCCACACTGGAGGTTTTGGAGACCTCAGTTCTACCTTTAAACTATGCCCCTAAATGATGCCGGCTAGAGGACTTGAACCCCCAACCTACTGATTACAAGTCAGTTGCTCTACCAATTGAGCTAAGCCGGCATAAAAAAATGGTGGCTCGGGACGGAATCGAACCGCCGACACGAGGATTTTCAGTCCTCTGCTCTACCGACTGAGCTACCGAGCCAACATAAATGGCGGTCCCGACCGGGGTCGAACCGGCGATCTCCTGCGTGACAGGCAGGCATGTTAACCACTACACCACGGGACCATTTGGTTGCGGGGACAGGATTTGAACCTGCGACCTTCGGGTTATGAGCCCGACGAGCTACCGTGCTGCTCCACCCCGCGACAATATAAAGTTTTAAAAATGGAGGAGGTAGAGGGATTCGAACCCCCGCGCGACTCTCGCCGCCTGTCGGTTTTCAAGACCGATCCCTTCAGCCGAACTTGGGTATACCTCCATGAAGGAAAAAATAAATATTTTATTATTATATGTCTAAACCATTAAAGAAAAAATGGAGGAGGTAGAGGGATTCGAACCCCCGCGCGATTCTCACCGCCTGTCGGTTTTCAAGACCGATCCCTTCAGCCGAACTTGGGTATACCTCCGAGACATATATTAAATAAAGTGGAGCCTAGCGGGATCGAACCGCTGACCTCCTGCGTGCAAGGCAGGCGCTCTCCCAGCTGAGCTAAGGCCCCATGTTTTTTGGGAATATCGGGAAGACAGGATTTGAACCTGCGACCCCCTGGTCCCAAACCAGGTGCTCTACCAAGCTGAGCCACTTCCCGTTAATAAAAGCGCGCCCGAGAGGAGTCGAAC